>NZ_SSMG01000431.1 GCF_009873615.1 Photobacterium lucens | reverse complement strand
GTCAAAATAAAAATAGTATCAAAATATTACGTAAAAAAAAGATCTATAGTGAATGAATAAGGTTATGAAATAGAAAATATATTATTTTTTTTGCATTTTAAAACGCAAAATAACTAGTATATTTTTTGTTTATGTCTCGCTATTAATACGAGGCATGATATTGATTTATTGCCTATATTATAAAAAAGAGGGAAATAAACGATATTAGAAAAGGTGACCTCAATGGTAGCACAGTGTGATAAAAAAACATTTAAAGCTCGACTCGTTGCTATTGGCTGTACTTACGAACCTTGGATTGCGTTATTGGAACAAACTGGATGGAAAACACATTGTTGTTATGATCTTCGTACTGCTGATGCCATCTTGGAAGAATACAGTCCTTGTATTTGTATTGTAGACCTAAGCAATAATGATTTTAGTTTGAACAGTATTTCTTTAAGGGCAAATAAAACAAAGCAAGTGAAATGGATAGCTGTTATTAAAAAAGAGCAGCTAGGTATGGATGCAATATGCCAATTTATAAATAATTACTGTATTGATTATTTTTCAATTCCTATTCCATCAACGCATTTACTAGAAACTGTCGGCCACCAACTAGGGATGTTAGAAATTGAAGCTAACTCTTGGACAGAAATAGATGCTCAACAAGATGTTGGTTTATTTGGAGAATCTAAATCGATTAAACATTTAAGAGACATGGTACGTCGTGTTGCAATGACAGATGTAAATGTCTTTATTAGTGGTGAGCAAGGTACCGGGAAAGACTTAATCGCAAATTCAATTCATAATTTGAGTAAGCGTAGAAACGAAGGTTTTGCCATGATTAACTGTGCATCACTGACTGAAGATGATGAAAAAATTGCTTTTCTTGATCCAGAAAGTAAACATGTCACAGAACATACAATCAAAGCGGGAACCGTGTTATTAAACGGTGTTGAAGAGTTATCTAAATCGCTACAACAAAAGCTGTTAGCTTATTTACAGCAACCTACTAATGATACATTAGATGATACAAGAGAGTGTGACGTACGTGTGATAGCCTGTTCAAGTGCAAATTTAGAGCAGGCGATTGCGAATGAAACATTCAGTAAGGAGCTGTATTATCGCCTTAATGTTTTCCATATTTCAGTTCCTACGTTACGCGAAAGAGGGGCTGATATCATTGCTCTAGCAGAGTACTTTTTGCAAAAATATTCGAGAGAATACAATACAATCGCAACGCAATATAATGAAGAAGCCAAGCAACTATTGCTGAGATACAATTGGCCAGGAAATGTGCGCGAACTGATTAACCAAATTAAGCGGGTTTCATTATTAACCGATGGTAACGAAGTGGGTGTTGAACACTTTGACTTACCGAAGAAGATTAATATGAAACAAAGCTTGAGAAATATTAAAGATGAAGCGGAAAAAGACGTACTGGTTGCGGTATTAGAAACCCATCGAGGTCAAGTTGCATCAGCAGCAAAAGACTTAGGTGTATCTCGCGCCACTATGTATCGACTATTGAATAAACATAATATTGTTCCTGATGTTCGTTATTATAACGGTTCGAATTACGCACAAGATTAATGTTTACTAAATACAATGAAGCCCACTTATCAATGAGTAAGTGGGCTTTTTTGTGTCTTTATCATGTTAGGGTTTAGTTAGAGTAAGGGTAAATAACAGCGGGCAGTGATCTGTTAGTTGGTATTGTTCAAGTTGATGTTTAGAAAATTGAATTTGTTGAGCGCTATTAAGTGTGAAATGAACACTGCTGAAACCATGATCAATCAGTTGTTTGTATTGTCGGTAATACACGCGATTATTTTTGATCACTTTAGCAAGACAATTACCGTTGATATTCTGACTTAGCCATTTGAGTGGCTTATTGGCTGAACTTGAGATAAAGCCATTATTGGTTGATGGTGGCTGATGAATTTGGTGGTTAAAGTCACCGATGATAATAAACGGTAGTTGCTTCGTTTGTTGATTATCGACCCATTGCTGAACTATTTGGCGTTGTAAATTCAATGTACGGCATGCTTTCTTTTTATTACTACTAAGTTGGTTGGGATAAAAACAACCAGACTTTAAATGCAGATTGGCAAGTGAGACAGTTTGATTGTTGAGTTGCAATGCTATAACTGATCCATAACGTAATTTTTGCGGGTAATGTGAGGTTAGACCAAGTGCTTTAGTAGGCGAGCTGAGCTCGGTTATATCGGGTAGTTGTTTTGTTATTAAGTGCTTTTTAACCGCAAAGCCTGTGAATTGATTGATGCCATTGAATTTATCTTCCGTGCTCATCGTTCTTGATGACATAAATACTTGATATTGATCTTTGGGGATCACTCTATAGAGGCTTTTCGCTGAGTTCACCTCTTGAAAGGCGAGTACATCGGGTTGGTGAGTGAGAAAGATTTGCTTTAATGCTTGGTAGTCTTTTGTTGTTCGTTGTATGTCGTTTTTGGGATGATCCGCTAACCATTGCAAATTCCATGTCATTAGCGTTAATGAATTTGCCTGACAAACACTAGCGAATATGAATTGAATCGCAAAAAAGAATAAATACGGGATCGGGTACTCCTTATTTTTACGTTAAATTTGAAAGCCTTATTATAATATTTATTGTGAAAATTTAGTTTCACTGTTACTGGTAAACGTAATTTTCTGGAGTGAGTTATCACATCACTTGAAAGCCACTCTCAATAAAGTATGCAGTGTGTTATCTCAAACAAAATGTATGGGTTATTGTTTGTACTTGGGTATAGCCACACTATTAGCTCCCTCTTAAAAAGGAATCAAAGATGGAGATATTACTGCTTGACCCCGAAGTTGCGTGGGGAAAATTTAAGATCCTTGCGTGGTTTGCTGCTTTATCTATTGTGTTGGTCTATGTCGTGCTCCGTATAGAAGCCTATATGAAATGTAAGTCATTAACGGTTAAAAGCATTGTGCTTAAGTGTTCTTTTCTACCGATATTATTTTTAACCGCAGGCTACTTAGAGCATTTAGATCGATTTTATAGTTTTGCAATTCAACCTAATGGCAATGTGATTTTGAATTATGTCTTTCCAGAAGGAAAAAAGGTAGCGCTACAGCCAGAAAAGGCATGGATAGATCATGATCGTGCTGGGTGTGCTGTCTATATTAAAGCGCAAGGTGAACGCTATAAAAGTGTAATGTCGGTACGAGCATCTAAATGTCGCCAAGCTGTTGAAGCCATATAACAAAACAGCCACTGAACGTTATCAGTGGCTGTTTATTATACCTTGTTCAAGGTGTTGACTAAGCAGCAATATAGCAATTACGCCCTGCTTCTTTGGCACGATATAAATTGTTATCCGCCGTTTCGATAAATTGTGTTGGACGTTGATTGGGATCGTATGCCGTTATGCCTTGGCTAATAGTGACGATATTACTAATATTTGAACTCGGGTGGATAATGGCGACTTTAGATAAGTTTTCTTGAATACGTTGTGAAACAAGAATAGCACCATCTAAATCTGTATTTGGCAGTAATACAACAAACTCCTCTCCGCCATAGCGAGAGACACTATCTATTCCTCGTAGTAGGCTAGCATCAATGATTTTGGCTACTAGTTTCAGGCATTCATCTCCTGCAATATGTCCTTGGGTGTCATTAAATTTCTTGAAGTAATCAATATCAATCAAAATCATCGAGAGCGGAATGTTGAGTCGTTTCGCGGTATTGATTTGTTTATCCAATTCCAATTGAAAGAAACGACGATTTTTAATTTGTGTTAATTGATCACGAGAAGCGAGATGATTAAGCTCTTTTAAGAGTTTCTTATTCTCATGTTCTTGCTGCACACGATTACTAAACCAACGATAAAGTACACGTCGACCTGATTCGACGATAATGGCGGTAACAGCGAGCTTCTCAAATGAAAAGAGATAGGTGAGCCTATCATCTTGCAGAGTCACCCAAGTACTAAATATTAAAATTGGCGCTACTGCTAAATATAATGCATCGCGATAGGTATAAAAACCGAGCAAAGCAACCATAATGGTGAGGTTGGCAATAACCTCTGCTGTCAGTGTTGAACGGGAAAAACTGCCAAGAATAAAGACGGTAGCTCCCCAACTTAAGCCATAGACAAAGGTATAACATGCAGCAACATAGCGGTAGTTGGATGGTTCTGACGTTCTATTGAAATAGGCTAGCCCAAACAGAGAAAGTACAATTTGCCAACAAAACTGAGCGGTGAGTACATATGTAGCTTTATGATTATGGCCAATGTGGTCAATCCATAATGTGGTGAGCATTACCGTTAAGATCATAAGAGATATTTTTGAAGCCCATAAAAAACCGATACGTAGGTTTTTATAGGTCACTCTATTGATCCGCTGTGTAAATGTTAAGCCATCCATTTATTTTATAAATCTACCTTTCTAAGTGGTCAAACAAGTTTACTTCATTAGCCGTAAAAGCAAGAATTTTTTCTCAATTTTTTTTCGAAAATGACCAATAAACTTATTGACAATTGTATATAAAAAAACGCTTTCAAAAAGAATTTTGTGACGTATCAAATGCATCGCTCGCAACGTAATCTCTCTTTAGTAGATATTGATTTGGATCAATGTTTGTTTTTGGAAAATCTCGCCTAATACCCACATCTTGTTGTCACGCATATACCGAATGCCTATATTTTGTGTTTGTGTGACACTGTCATGAATATCGAGTATTTAGGAGCCTGGTGTGAAACTTGTTGTGATTAAGCGTGATGGCTGCCGTGTACCTTTCGAGATGCAACGCATTAAAGAAGCGGTTATGGGGGCAGCTAAGTCAATCAATGACATGGAAATGAGCGAAGCGTATGCAATGTCTGTAGCTGAGGCTGCACTGGCTCAATTCCAGCATGCTGAAGAAGTAGAAATTCACGCCATCCAAGATGCTGTAGAAAACCAATTGATGGTTGGTCCTCATAAAGCCGTTGCTCGTGCTTATATTGAATACCGCCATGATCGTGATATCGCACGTGAAAAGAAAAGCCGTTTAAACAACGAAATTCGCGGCTTGATTGAGCAAAGCAATGCTTCTTTGTTGAATGAAAATGCAAACAAAGATAGCAAGGTGATCCCAACTCAGCGTGATTTATTGGCTGGTATTGTTGCTAAGCATTACGCGACTCAACATCTATTACCACGCGATATCGTAAAAGCGCATGAGTGTGGCGATATTCACTTCCACGATCTGGATTACTCACCGTTCTTCCCAATGTTCAACTGTATGCTGATTGATTTAAACGGTATGTTGACGCACGGTTTTAAAATGGGCAACGCGGAGATTGATACTCCGAAATCTATCTCTACAGCGACGGCAGTGACAGCTCAGATCATCGCGCAAGTGGCGAGCCACATTTATGGTGGAACGACGATTAACCGTATTGATGAAGTGCTTGCACCATATGTTGCAGTTAGCCATGAGAAGCATTTAGAAGTGGCTAATGAGTGGGGCATTGCTGATCCAGAAGCTTTTGCTAAAGCGCGTACTGAAAAAGAATGTTATGACGCATTCCAATCACTAGAATACGAAGTAAATACACTACACACGGCTAATGGCCAAACACCTTTTGTTACTTTCGGCTTCGGTTTAGGTACATCTTGGGAATCGCGTCTAATTCAAAAATCTATTTTGAAAAACCGTATTGCGGGTCTTGGTAAGAATCATAAAACAGCGGTATTCCCTAAACTAGTTTTCGCTATTAAAGATGGTTTAAACCATAAGCAAGGCGATGCTAATTACGATATTAAGAAGCTGGCGCTTGAGTGTGCTTCTAAGCGTATGTATCCAGATATTCTTAACTATGACAAGTTAGTCGAAGTAACGGGATCATTCAAAACTCCAATGGGCTGTCGTAGTTTCCTTGGTACTTACGAAGAAAATGGTGAATTGATCCATGAAGGTCGTAATAACCTTGGTGTGGTAAGTATCAACCTACCTCGTATTGCACTGGAAGCGAAAGGTGATGAAGCACGTTTCTTCGAGTTATTAGATGAGCGTTTAGCCCTATCTCGCCGTGCGCTTGATGCCCGTATCTCTCGCCTTGATGGTGTGAAAGCACGTGTTGCACCAATCCTTTATATGGAAGGTGCTTGTGGTGTTCGTCTTAAAGAAGATGATGATGTTTCTGAAATTTTCAAAAATGGTCGTGCTTCCATTTCACTGGGTTACATAGGTATCCATGAAACAGTGAATGCGCTGTACGGCAATGAAACACACGTTTACGACAGTGAAGCACTACGTCAAAAAGCAGTAGCTATTGTTAAACGTCTTCGCGATGCAACTGATGCATGGAAGAAAGAAACGGGTTACGGTTTCAGTTTATACAGCACGCCAAGTGAGAACTTATGTAGCCGTTTCTGTGCCATTGATACGAAAGAGTTCGGTGTTGTACCAGGCGTTACAGATAAAGGTTACTACACTAACAGCTTCCACTTAGATGTTGAGAAGAAAGTTAACCCTTACGATAAGATCGATTTTGAAATGCCATACCCTGAATTGGCGAACGGCGGCTTTATTTGTTATGGCGAATACCCGAATATTCAACATAACGTTGAAGCATTAGAAGATGTGTGGGATTACAGCTACAGCCGTGTGCCTTACTACGGTACTAATACACCTATTGATGAGTGTTACGAGTGTGGCTTTACTGGTGAGTTTGAATGTACAAGTAAAGGTTTTACTTGTCCTAAATGTGGCAACCATGAACCATCAAAAGTATCAGTAACACGTCGTGTATGTGGCTACTTAGGCAGTCCTGACGCGCGTCCATTTAACTTCGGTAAACAAGAAGAAGTGAAGCGTCGCGTTAAACATATGTAATTTCATCTGCATATGTGAAGAGCAAATAAATGAAGAAGTGCCTTAAACGGCACTTTTTCTTTTTAAGATTATTATTGAACAAAACATTAATGAGTGTAGGTGGCCTAAATGAATTATCACAATTATTACCCTGTCGATATTGTTAATGGACCGGGCACTCGTGCAACGCTATTTGTTTCTGGTTGTATTCATCAATGCCGAGGTTGCTATAACCAAAGTACATGGCGATTAGATGCAGGGCATTGTTTTGATCAAGCCATGGAAGATCAGATCATTAATGATTTGAACGATACACGTATTAAGCGTCGTGGTTTATCGCTATCTGGTGGTGATCCACTACACCCAAATAATGTGCCTGACATTTTGAAACTGGTAAAACGAGTTCGTAATGAGTGCCCAGGTAAAGATATTTGGCTGTGGACGGGTTATACCTTAGCGGAGTTATCTGAACAACAGCGTGAAGTGATCGCATTGATTGATGTGATTGTGGATGGTAAATACGAAGAAGATAAGCGAGATCCATCTTTGGTTTGGCGAGGCAGTGAAAACCAAGTTATCCACTACCTTAAATTACAAGACTAAATCTTATCGTATCTTCAACCATTATCATTTAATAATGTGGTTATTAATAATATTTTTGTGTGTAAAATTCATACAAAAGGTGTGATTTTTCACAGTGTTAGTAAAGTTATCCACTGTTTCTGTGTATAAGTATGGGAAAAGACAGTGTATGACTTTACTTTTTATGTAACGTGATTAATACGTTTAAAACATGCCAACTTTTCATTTCTGAACACTTTTTTAATAGTTTTATTAGTAAAGCATCCTATTCAGTTAAATACATTTCATTGTTAGATCATGCTTCAAAAAATAGAAAGTTGACAATTTCTTGCAATGATTGTGTGAAGTGATAGGTAGCACAGTTTTTTATAAATTTTCATTTATTATATGATGTGG
>NZ_SSMG01000430.1 GCF_009873615.1 Photobacterium lucens | reverse complement strand
TATTACACTAAAAATATTTTATTGTATTATTTATCAGCAATAAAAAACTTTTACGTGACACTTATCACGTTTACTCTTCGATAAAGGTAAGCAAAATGGAGGATCAGTGATTAACGTTACCAAACAAGGCAATAAAAGACGGACAAAAAATATGCTTATAAATAAAAAAACAGAAAAGAAAAGCCAACGCTTATCTTTTCTGTTTCAATTTACTTATTGTTGACGAATAGATTCTTACTTCGCTTCGGCATTTTTTAAATAAGCCAAGATTTCATCTTTAAGTAGTAGCTTTTCTTTCTTTAGCTTATCAATAATATCTTCGTCGTAACCGTCTTTCGCTGTCATTTTTTCGATTTCAGCATTTAGCTCGCTGTGTTTGTCGTATAGACGATCAAAACCAACTTCTTTGCCCTTTAAAGAATCGATTAAATCTTTATATTCTGGAAACATCGGTACTTCCTCATAAATAGTGTATGTATTAGTTATACGCCTTCTATCTAATTAAATTAAGACAAAAATCACGCTTTTGCTGCCCTATTTATGAAAACCAATATTACTATTTCAAGCCATTGAACATGGCTTGAAATAGAGGCAATCTGATTAACTACAGATTTCTGCAAGGGTGCGTAAACGACGCTCAGACTGAGCAACGAACGGGTTGTTTTGATCCCATGCGTAACCTGCCAAAATCGAACACACCATTTGTTTAATTTTAGGATCAGGATCGGTATAGAAAATCACTTTCTGTAATTCACCTGAGTACCAACCTTCAACATACGTGCGGAAAGTATTCACACCTACCATCAGCTTATCAGCATAATTTTGCTGCCAATTTACTTCATCACCAGCTAATTGCTTTAATAATGCATTAACCGCGAAGTCGGCTGACTGCATCGCAATCGTCACACCCGATGAGAACACAGGATCTAAAAACTCCCCAGCATTACCAAGCAGAGCATAGTTGTTGGTAGCAAGGTGTTTAACATTGGCAGAATAACCACCAATTTGCGCTGCTGGGTTTGAGTATTCTGCCTTGCTCAGCAGTTTATTTAAGGTTGGCTCTTCTGCCACAATTTGTTGCAGCGCTGTTTTTTCATCAGCATCGTATTGGGCTAAGAACGCAGGCTCTGCCACAACACCTAATGAACAAGTGCCATTGCTAAATGGGATCAACCAGAACCAAACATCTTCATTGGTTGGATGTACTGAGATCAGGATTTTTTCACGATCATGCTCAACACCACTATCTTCGATATGATCGACAACATGGGTGAAAATCGCATGGCGTACAGGCAAGCATGATGGTTGTTCTAAATCGAGTAAACGCGGTAGCACACGGCCAAAACCACTGGCATCAAGAATGAAATCAGCTTCTAGTTGATAAACCTGATCGCTCACTTCATCACGTACTGTTAATACCGATGTAGTATCGCCGCAATCCACCGCTTCCACATTGTGTTGGTAGCGAATTTCAACACCTTGCTTTGCCGCTTCATCCGCCAGCACTTTATCAAAGTTGCCACGTTGAACCTGAAACGTTGTGCCTGCACCATCAGTAAACTTGTCACGAAAATCAAATGCAGTGTAAGTGTCACGACGACGAAATGCCGCACCGTTCTTGTATTGGAAATCAGCCGCATTAACAGCATCGACCATATTGGCTTTTTTGATCACTTCCATACACGCAGGCAGTAAGCTTTCACCAATAGAAAAACGAGGAAAGGTGTTTTTCTCTAAAACGACAACATCAACCTTATGTTGATTGAGTAACGCGGCTGCAACAGCTCCTGATGGACCTGCACCAATAATTGCGACTTGTGTGCGTTGTCTGTTATTCAAAATCTTGTTCCTTTGATCACGATAGAATGCGCTTATCTGAAGTATGACTCGATAAGGTTAAATGGTCTGTTAATGCGAGCAAGGAGTTTAGCAAAGATCTGTCATCGCGCCACTTCTTGCCCAAGTCTTTGCTTTAAAAAATGGATATGTGAATCATTGTTTTGATTTCTCATAAACGAGATCACATTTTGTCGCCACGCTGTACACACTTATCAATATGTCGGGTGAGTGGAAGGCAAGACGATGAAATCATTGTTATATCTCACAAGCTTACTAACAGTCTTATTACTTAATGGATGCGCTAACCAAGCCTTCTTTTCTCCCTCTAATGACCGCGATCCGAGCGAAAAAGTCTCGCGTATTTATTCACTTTCAGGCAATCACATTGCTTATCGCCTTTTTCCTGCTTCAAACTCTCCACAACGCGGTATGATTGTGCATTTTCATGGCAATAGTGGGCAAATGGAGCAAACCCAAGAGAAAGTCGTATGGCTGACTCAACATGGATTTAATGTTCTGACCTTTGACTATTCGGGCTTTGGTTATTCTACCGGACGTGCGACAGATAAAGCCGCATACCTTGATGCGATTTCAATACTGAACTTTATCAGCCAATATAACCACCAACCATTATTTGTGGTTGCGACTTCAACTGGGAGTAATATTTTTCTACGCGCATGGGCAGATAACCCAGTCGCTATTGATGGCATGATCCTTGATTCACCGTTTAGCAGTTACATCAAAGAAGCCCAATTTGTATTACGCCACAGCCCTTTTGGCATCATGTATGACTGGTTAGCACACCTGATCATGCGAGATGATTATGCTGCCGCACAAAGCCTACATCGCATCCCGTCAAGCCACGCCTTGGTGATCCATTGTCAGCATGATGCAGTCGTGCCTTTTGAGTTTGGTGAGCATGTTTATAGCCATATTAAAGGCACGAAAGCGTTTATGGCATTAGATGACTGCCGCCATGCCAGAGCAATGACAAATGAACACCCGCACCACCAGCAACATATTGCTCAATGGTTAAAAGCCACTGAGCAATTGGTAAGAAACCAAACTTCTGTTACACCAATGGAGATGATCGCCTATCAAGAGTAGTTAAACGTCAGGTTATGCCGCAGCCAGTGTCAGTAAGGTATGACCTAAACCGATGTTATCTTCTCGCTCAACAACCACAAGCCCAGCTTCTGCGACAATTTCAAGGAAGTCTTCACTGCGGTAGAAACGGCTATTACCATTTGCTAAACAGGTGAAATATAACGAGGTTGCATTCAAGCTATAGGTGGCAGCTTCATAGCGCTGGGCATCCCAAAACAGCTCAAGAATATACACGGTCGCACCCGGTGACATAGCTTCTCGCACTCGACGTAAAATACTGAGAATTTCCATTGGCGAGAAACAATCTAAGAACTGGCTCATCCACCACACATCGGCACCTTTTGGTAGCGCTTGGGTTTTATCCAGTAAGTTGATACCGACACCATTAATGCGTTCAGCTAAGCCTTTTTCTTGAGCTTGTGCAAGCGCCATTTCTATTTGTTGTGGCAAGTCGATAATGGTGACATTGACATCAGGATCATAAGCACAGCACTGTTGCGCCCATTTCCCCGTGTTACCACCAATATCAAATAAACGCTTAGGCTTTTTAGCAAAGACACGCTCAAGCAATAACGGGAATGAACGATCAGAATAGAAGTGATCGAAGTTAAACCAACTTTCTTTAGCAGCCGTTGGCAATTGTGATAACCCTTGGTAAATGGTTTCCCAATCACCGAGTTCCACCAAGCCTGCCGGTTTACTTTCTTTGATAGAGTCAGAAAGGTGCATCATCGCGGCATAACAAACATCAGCAATAAAGTCTAAGTTCGCTCGTGTCATACCGTCATGCAATAGATAGTAACCAAGATTCGCTAAACGATAATTGGGAGCCTGCCACGTTACGATATGAGCACTTAACCCCATATCTAATAGTACTTTGACCCCGTATTCACTGATCCCTGTACGCTTTGAAATGGCAGCAGCATCCAGCCCTTCTTTTTTCACTTCGTCTAATGCAGCAAGAATACCAAGATCACGCAGTGACTTAGCGGTTTGAAATACGATAGGAGCAAAAGCGAGTTTTTGCGCTTCTGTTTTTGCATCAAGAGCATTGAAAGGATCAATAGAATAATGGGTCACGCGACACCTACATCAATTATATAGTTAGCGCTTATTCTATCGACCCTTGAGGGGGCATTATTGTTCTAAAACAAATTATTGGTAATTAACCTTGTCACCTTTTCGCTCAATGACTTACCAATAAACACCTCTTTTTTTATTAATAATTTTGGGTACTTACACCCAGTTGTTGTTGGATTGAGCGTGAAAGTCTCACCACCCAATTATTATAATTACGATGAATATCAGTACCATCGTAATCTAAGTTTTGGCTGTCTTTATAGTCAATGCTGTAGCTGGTTGATGAATATGGGATCTCAACGGTTGCACTATGGGTTCGCACCGAAATATTCGCCAAAATCAAACCCGGCTTGATCACTCGCGCACTCCAACCGCGCTGCTCTGCAGCCGTTAAAATCGCTTTTTGTACATCTTCTGCCGTGTGCTGTTGTCCCGTCACAGTCGTTGGCACATAAACATTGTTTAAATTCATTACAGGTTTACTAGTACAACCGACAATGAGCAAGCTAGCTAAAGTTGTTAGGAAAAGTTTTTTCATTGTTTAATTATTATCGCTGTTATTAATTAGAATTTTATCAGCTAAGCATTATTTCGCTGTCTATATTAAGCTTGTAATAC
>NZ_SSMG01000429.1 GCF_009873615.1 Photobacterium lucens | reverse complement strand
CAAAGCGAGCCTAGAAGAAATCGTAGCGATCTTCAAAGCACGCATGTAATACGCAACACCCTACAAAAAGGCTGGGGCTCCCCAGCCTTTATTATAAAAAAGAAGGACAAATCCAATGACTACATTAACGGAAAAGCCAGGTATCTCGCTGATCAAAGCTGGTACTTTTAAGCTAAACGACCTAAGCAAACTGCTAGAAGTTGAAGGCCTAAAAAGCGACATGGCTGAAGTTGCTGTTACTAACAACAGTGCGCCATTGACGATTGGTCACTTCACTATGTCTCCGGGCGTAGAGTTTGAATACTTCTACGATTCAGTAGAGTACAAAGTAGTTACTAAAGGTAAGATTGTGGTACGTGATACAGACGGCAACAAATACGTTGCTGAAGTAGGCGACGTTATTCTGTTCTCTGCTGACGTTAAAGTTATCTTCGATGCAGAAAGTGACGGTGAAGCAATCTACACTGCACACCGCCAAGCTGCTGAAGATTTTGCACCTGCAAAATAATTTCATTGCCAAATGAATCCTTAAAGCCTTAGACCTTGTTTAAGGCTTTTTTTTATCGACACAATGCTATTTGGAGATCCAACAATGCCAGAGAATATCGTCGTTGAAGTGAGTAACTACAGAAGTTCGCCCAAAAAAGTCACAATAAAAGCCTATTGCAATGAAAATAAGACGTTACCGAGTGCCGTCAACATTTCATTAGAACAATATGAATCGGTTGGACTGATCCAATCTTTGACGCAACTTGAACATAGCAGCAACAATCAACTTCTTACTGATAAGTGTAAAGCATTGCTTAACTACATTGCCGCAGGCGCGACCATTCGTATGAATTGTTATGCCAGATAAAATCCCCCCTCGCATTGGGCGACATTCTCTTACCATTATTCACGACGGGATGTAACGTTACCTATCCCCTCCGATGATTTCACCACCCTCGCTATCGTCGCCCTGCTACACCCTAACCTATCACTTTTACATCTTTTGATTTGATTAATCCTTTTATTCGCATCACAATATGATTTGAATAAGCACTCTTTTCGCATCAAAGGATCAATTATGTGGGTATGGCAGCAAGATAACTGGCCTCATTTTCACTGGGATCAAGCCATCATAGAGCCAATGGTGAGGCAAACACGCCTTAACCAAGGCATATTGCTGGGAAAAATCACCTGCCAATCGCCGAACCAACAACAAAGTATGTTGGATACGCTGCTGGCTAACATTGTCCATTCCAGTGCCATTGAAGGGGAAAAGCTTAATGCGTTTTCTGTGCGTTCGTCGTTGGCCAATAAGCTGGGGATGACGGAAGAGAAACCATTCCCAACCACCGAGCAAACCGATGGGTTAGCTGAGATCATGCTTGATGCGGTGGAAAATCTCGATACGCCACTGACGCTTTCGCGGATCTTAACCTGGCATCAACGTTTGTTCCCTGAAGGTTATACCCTGTTTAACCCGGTAATCGGTGGCCAGTTACGGGGCGATGCGCCGATGCAGGTTGTCTCGGGCCGTATTGATAAGCCCATTGTGCACTTTGAGGCGCCATACCGTGCCATCCTTGAGCCTGAGCTGGATACTTTTATTACGTGGTTTAACCAATCTAAAGACGATACGTCACTCGACCCTTTACTGCGTGCAGCGATCACCCATTTATGGTTTGTGACCCTTCACCCGTTAGATGATGGCAATGGCCGTATCACGCGTTTGCTGACGGATTTAGCATTAGCTCAAGCCGAGCAGCAGTCGGTTCGATTCTATGCGATGTCGGTGGGGATCTTGGCTAACCGCCATAGTTACTATGAGGTATTGGAGCAAACCCAAAAAGGCGATCTCGATATTACCGCTTGGCTACACTGGTTTTTAACCACCTTGAATGCCACTTTTGATGGGGTGTTAACGGAGATCAATCAAACCGTGTTTAAGACCAATTATTGGCGCCAGATCGACCAAACCAAGCTCACCACAGAGCAAGTGAAAGTGCTCAATCGGATGTTGGATGGTGACTTTGAGCAGGGGATCAATACCAGCCAATACCATAAGGTGGCGAAGGTCAGTAAGCCAACCGCAACCCGTCATTTGACGTCATTGGTTGAATTGGGCTGTCTGGTGAAATCGGGATCGGGCGGTCGTAGTACCCGCTATTTGTTACCGATGATGAAGGATTAATAGATGCAGCCGAGTGGAAAGCCAATCGCTTTAAACTTATTTAAGTTACGTAACTTATGTAATTTACACAAGTTACGTAAATATTATTTAATACCATGAAAAATAAAGGATTAACCTTACTCGAATTAATCATCACTATGGCAGCCCCTAGCTTTAACAACCTGTTTGCCAGTAACACCATGAAGCGCACCTCTACCGAGCTGCGCGGCCTGATCGTTGCCGCTAAATCGGAAGCCGTGATGCGCGGCACCGATGTGTACCTTCACACCATAGGCTTAACTAGCACCAAAACCTTAACTGACAACTGGTGCTTAATTGCCACTACCGATGCCACCATTACCGATTGTGATCACAGCAATGTTTTATACAAAGTCGACGGTAGCCAAATGACAGGGCTAAACATTCAACGCCACGACAGCTACGCAACAATCCGGATAGATAAGATGAATGGACAGCCTGATTTTAACAACAGCGCACTACCAATAGATTGGATCACGTTCGAGAAAGAAAGTGGCAAAGCCCTAACGATGCAAATGAGCTGGATGGGCCGACTCTATGAATGTGGTGAGGGTGGAGAATGGTATGGGGCTGAGGCGTGTTGATATAAAAAAAGCCGCAATAGAGCGGCTTTTTTTATAAAACAGAACGAGCTAGAGCAGAAGAAGCGTTTCTACGACTTGGAGCTGATGTAACAGTTCTTATGTTCTTCTTCTTTGATTTTTTATTTGTTGGTTTTTCACTAGTTACTTTTAAATTAGGTAAACTAAAAGTCATAAACAGTCCCCCTCTAACATGTAAATAGTATAGCAT
>NZ_SSMG01000044.1:10273-40239 GCF_009873615.1 Photobacterium lucens | reverse complement strand
GTTTGTTTGTCTGTTTTTTGTTTTATTTTTGGTGTTGTATGTTGTCAATTGTGGCTGTTAATGAATGTTACATTTTTGAGGTGTGATTTGTACACATTTTAATGAAAAACGAATTATCATAGGTACAAAATTATAGCCTTGATTTTATAAAGTCCTTGCTAGGCGGTCATATAAAATCGTTATTTTTATGTATATAATAAACGTTGTTTAGAATAATTAGGATTGATGATGAAAGATTGGTATTTACTTTATTGTAAGCGCAGTGAGCAAGAGCGTGCCGTGATCAATCTTGATCGTCAGGGTGTTGATTGTTACTACCCACAAGTTACAGTACAAAAGATAACGCGAGGAAAGCGTACAGAGTCTGCTGAGCCGCTATTTCCGAATTATGTTTTTGTTCACTTTGACCCTGAAGTTGTCAGTTATACATCAGTGCGCTCAACACGAGGTGTTGCTGATTTCATCCGCTGTGGTACCTTTCCTCAGAAAGTGCGAGAAGAGCTAATTTATAATTTGATGATGAATGAAGACAGTGCAGAGCATCAACGTTTATTATCAATGCTGCCTCAACCTGGTGAAAAACTAAAGTTGGAACAAGGTAAGTTCCAAGGCTTAGAGGCGATTTATCAAGAAGCTGATGGTGAAAAACGCTCATTTATGTTGATAAATCTTCTTGGTAAGCCTGTAAAGGTAAGTATAGAAAACACGGATTTATTAAAGAAATAATCCGTAGTTCAGATCACCACACACTCATCAATGAAGATGTCTATAACGAATTATGTTGGATAAAAAATTGAATCATTCATTAGTACGTAAAGCCGTAATTCCTGTAGCCGGTCTTGGCACACGCATGCTGCCAGCGACAAAAGCTATTCCAAAAGAAATGCTACCGATTGTTGATAAGCCTCTTATTCAGCACGTTGTGAATGAATGTGTTGCTGCTGGAATTAAAGAAATTATTCTTGTTACGCATTCTTCAAAAAATTCAATTGAAAACCACTTTGATACGTCATTTGAGCTGGAAGCGACCTTAGAAGCACGAGTAAAACGTCAGTTACTAGAAGAAGTTCAAGCCATTTGTCCACCTGACGTGACGATTATGCATGTACGCCAAGGTCAAGCTAAAGGCTTAGGTCATGCTGTGTTATGTGCACACCCACTTGTAGGTGATGCGCCATTTGCAGTGGTGTTACCAGATGTGATTTTAGATGATGTAGCCAGCGATCTGCGTTGCGATAATATGGCAGCAATGGTGAAGCTATTTAACGAGACTAAAATTAGCCAAGTGATGGTTGAGCCAGTGCCAATGTCTGAAGTATCCAGTTATGGTGTTGCTGATATTAATGGCGTAGAGTTGCATGCTGGCGAATCAGCACCAATGACGAAAGTTGTCGAGAAACCAGCGGTTGAAGACGCACCGTCTAATTTGGCTATTGTTGGACGTTATATTTTACCTGCTGAAATTTGGGCGCTATTAGCTCGAACGCCTATTGGTGCTGGTGATGAGATCCAGTTAACTGATGCCATTGACATGTTAATGCAATCTCAGCAAGTGAATGCATTTCATATGTCAGGTTTAAGCCATGATTGCGGTAGTAAAATTGGTTATATGAAGGCATTTGTGGAATACGGCATGCGCCATAACCAGTTTGGTGAAGAGTTTACAGACTACTTAAAGCAATTAGCAAAAACATTGTAATTGTAAGTAACTTGAGAAAAGCGATGCGAATTAGCATCGCTTTTTTATTATTGCTGAGTCAATGACTCTAGTTTGTTATGTTTTTTTGCTGCTTTTCATAATGGTGAATACTGTTGAGTATTTCACGATGAAATTGATTACTTTCATGGACTAAATTAGCAGTGGTTTCTAATGCATCTGCCATATGATTAAGTTTCCCTGTTGTTTCTAAGAGAATATTTTTAACCGGAGCAAGAACTAAATAATATATAGCGATAAGCGCTAGAACGATCAACATTAAAATAAGAGCAAAAAGTAAAATAGTGTAAAGTTTAATATCACTCATGATCGATTTAGATGCGGTGATAATAGGTGTGCTGGTTTGAGAGACAGCTTTAGGTAGTGCAGCAACAGATTGGTTAAATGATTGCGCTAATGTATCAATATGCTTAAAGGTATCAGTGATAGCAGCTTGTTGCTCAGACGTAAGGTTAGGGTGCTTAGCCATTGTTTGTAATGATGCAGCCATTTTCTCAATAGATTGCGCTGCTATGTTTGCAGGTTGCTCGATACCAGAAAGATCTACACCGATATTAAAAGCCACTAATGCTTTATTATTAGGCTCGGTTATATTTTTATTAATATGTATATCTTGGTTACTCGCCAAGGATAAAGACGAAAATAAAATACAGAATGTAATTAAAATGAAGCGTAAAAAATATAGCATTGATATCTCAGGCTTATCAGAAAAAGAAAGATATAAAAATAAAGAATTAATATGTCTTCATTATATCTGATAAAAGATATTAAGCAGTAAAAGATATTGAAAAGAAAAGAGCAATATTGCTATTGCTCTTATTTAGTTATTCAGCGTGAAATTGTTCGCAGGCTAGCATGGTGTTCTCAATGAGGGTTGCTACTGTCATTGGCCCTACACCACCAGGTACTGGTGTGATGTGTTTTGCTCGTTGGCTTGCAACATCAAATTCGACATCACCACAAAGTTTGCCTGTTTTTAATCGGTTAATGCCAACATCAATTACCGTTGCGCCTTCTTTGATCCATGAGCCTGGAATAAAGTTAGGCTTACCTACCGCAACCACAAGAATATCAGCGCGACGAACATGACTTTCAAGATCTTGTGTAAATCGATGACAGGTTGTTGTTGTTGCGCCACCTAACAACAATTCAAGTGTCATTGGGCGACCAACAATATTAGAAGCGCCAACAATGACGGCTTCTTTACCACGAACAGGAATATTGTAGCGCTCTAACAGTGTCATTACGCCTTTAGGTGTACATGAACGTAGTTTAGGTATGCGTTGGCTTAAGCGACCTACATTATATGGGTGGAAACCATCAACATCTTTTTCAGGATCAATGCGCTCTAAAATACGCGTGCAATCCATACCAGCTGGTAATGGCAATTGCACCAAAATGCCATCGATAGTGGGATCAAGGTTTAGCTCATCAATAAGAAGTAGTAACTCTTCTTCTGTTGATGTTGCAGGTAAATCAAAGGATTTTGACACGAATCCAACTTCTTCACAGGCTTTACGTTTACTGCCGACATAAATTTGAGAAGCAGGATCTTGTCCTACAAGTACGACAGCTAAGCCAGGCGCACGAAGACCTGCATCAACACGAGCTTTCACTCTCGCAGCAACTTCCTGTCTAACTGTTTGGGAGATCAATTTCCCATCAATAATTTGAGCGGTCATGGTGATCCTTTTTATATTGGCTGAGCATAATGGAGATATTGTGGCAGAAAATGATGATATTAGCTATAGCGCAAACGTTTGCTTTTTGGTGTATTACTCGCGTGTATGTGATAAGTAATTGAATATCCGTCTAACAGAGAGAGGGTAGAGATTAATGATATCGGGTAGGGAAAAACGAAATTAAAACAGATTGATTTAACTTTAATCGGTTGGTGTCTTAAATCATGAAAAATAAAGTAAACGTATTGACCTAAGCTTTTTGCTCCGTATAATCCGACCTCGTAACTTCATGTTACGTCAATGATGCGCCCTTAGCTCAGCTGGATAGAGCACGTCCCTTCTAAGGATGTGGTCGCAGGTTCGAATCCTGCAGGGCGTGCCATTTCCTTCTCTTATTATCGCTGTTCCTTTTTACATTCATCGTTGAATTCTCCGATTTATAATATCCATTTTAGCTTATTGTCTTCTTATTTAGCATTTGCTTTATTACGCACCCATCATTCAAAAAATGCATCAAATAGGCTGTTTTTCCAACATTTGAACACAAAAATCGCATATTAGACTGATTATTTTCTCTTTCCCCCTTGAAATGCGCAATCTAGCCCCTATCTTGTGTTTCAGTTGTAGAGCAAGATAGCAGTTTAGTCTATCGAACCTCGACGACACGTTTGTGTGTCGTTATAATGACGCGCTTTAATTTCTAGGTTGAATGAACATCTCTGACAGTCTAGAAATAAAGTAAAAGAATTTAGGCGTTATGGTTTAGTAAGCCGTAACACGAAAAGGATGCCACCGTCAGTAAATGGCTGTTCGGCAACATCACTCAGAAAACTGAGTAAGTTTTGAGGTTAAATATAATGCAAGTTACCGTTGAAACCACTGAAGGCCTAGAACGCCAACTAACTATCACTGTTCCTGCTGCAAACATCGAAGACGCAGTAACAGCTGAACTAAAGAAAATTGCTAAGACTCGTCGTTTCGACGGTTTCCGCCCTGGTAAAGCACCACTTAAGATGGTTGCTAAAATGTTTGGCGCATCTGTACGTCAAGACATCCTTGGTGAAGTTATGCACCGCCACTTTATCGAAGCTATCGTTAAAGAAAAGATCAACCCAGCAGGCGCACCTACTTTCACTCCAGTGGAAATTGCTGAAGGTAAAGATCTAGTATTCAAAGCAACTTTTGAAGTATTCCCAGAGATCGCTCTTCAAGGTCTAGACAAAGTTGTTGTTGAGAAGCCAGTTGTAGAAGTAACTGAAGCTGACGTTGACACAATGCTAGAAACGTTACGTAAGCAACAAGCTACATGGGCAGAAGTAGAAGCAGCAGCTGACGCTAACAGCCGTGTAACTATCGACTTCGTTGGTACTATCGACGGTGAAGAGTTTGAAGGCGGTAAAGCTGAAGGTTTCGCACTAGCTATGGGCCAAGGTCGTATGATCCCTGGTTTCGAAGATGGCATCGTAGGTAAGAAAGCTGGCGACGAGTTCACTGTAGAAGTGACTTTCCCAGAAGAGTACCACGCAGAAAACCTAAAAGGTAAAGCTGCAGCATTCGCTATCAAACTTCACAAAGTTGAAGCTCAAGAGCTTCCAGAACTAACTGAAGAGTTCGTTGCTAAGTTCGGCGTTGAAGACGGTTCTGTTGAAGGTCTTAAAGCTGAAGTTCGTAAGAACATGG
This sequence comes from Photobacterium lucens, assembly GCF_009873615.1. Classification (GTDB taxonomy): domain Bacteria; phylum Pseudomonadota; class Gammaproteobacteria; order Enterobacterales; family Vibrionaceae; genus Photobacterium; species Photobacterium lucens. The sequence continues at coordinate 35,160 of NZ_SSMG01000044.1, read as the reverse complement.
AGCGTGAGCTTAAGCAAGCTGTTAAAGGTCGTATCAAAGATCAAGTTCTTAACGGTCTTGTTGAGCAAAACGACATCACTGTTCCTGCTGCACTTATCGACCAAGAAATCGAAGCACTACGTCAGCAAGCTGCACAACGTTTTGGCGGTAACGCTAAGAACATGCCTGAGCTTCCACGTGAACTATTTGAAGAGCAAGCTAAGCGTCGCGTAGTTGTTGGTCTTCTAGTGGGTGAAGTGATCAAGTCTGAAGAGCTAAAAGCAGACGAAGAGCGCGTTAAAGCAATCATCGCTGAAATGGCTTCTGCATACGAAGATCCATCAGAAGTGGTTAAGTACTACGAAACTAACGAACAGCTAATGAACAACATGCGTAATGTTGCTCTAGAAGAGCAAGCAATCGATGCACTTCTAGCGAAAGCACAGGTTTCTGATAAGGCTGTTAGCTTCAACGAGCTAATGAACCCAGCTGCTTAATTTGCTGAAATTACCGTAGAGATTTGACATTCTCTCAAGTCTTCTGCTAACAATGGTCCGTGTGAGTAATTTCATTCGGGCCATTTATTTTAGGGAAATAACGTTATGAGCTACCAAGAAAAAAACGCCATGTCACCAATTTTGGATGCGCTGGTACCTATGGTGGTCGAGCAGACTTCTCGTGGTGAGCGTTCTTACGATATCTATTCTCGTCTCTTAAAGGAGCGTGTGATTTTCTTAACTGGTCAGGTTGAAGATCACATGGCAAACCTTGTAGTAGCCCAGCTGCTATTCTTGGAGTCAGAAAACCCAGATAAAGACATCTTCCTTTACATCAACTCTCCAGGTGGCTCTGTTACTGCGGGTATGTCAATCTATGACACTATGCAGTTTATTAAGCCAAATGTGAGCACTGTATGTATGGGTCAAGCATGTTCTATGGGCGCATTCTTACTTGCTGGTGGCGCGAAAGGTAAGCGTTACTGTCTACCGAATTCACGAGTAATGATTCACCAGCCATTAGGTGGCTTCCAAGGACAAGCGTCGGATATCCAAATCCATGCGCAAGAAATTCTAACAATCAAACAACGCCTAAACGGTCTATTGGCTGAGCACACTGGTCAACCATTAGAAATTATTGAGCGTGATACTGACCGTGACAACTTTATGTCTGCAGACCAAGCTGTAGAATATGGTTTAGTGGATGCTGTATTGAGTAAGCGTGACTAAGTTCTTATTCAGCTTGTTAGCTTAAGATAGTTAACGAAGCAAAATAACTGGACTTGTTATACACTCAAAACAAGGCAATGATGGGAATACCCCAATAAGAGGTTAGCGAATGACAGATAAGCGAAAAGAGAGTGGTAGCAGCAAGCTATTATATTGCTCTTTCTGCGGTAAAAGTCAGCATGAAGTTCGCAAGCTGATTGCAGGCCCTTCTGTTTATATTTGTGATGAATGTGTTGATCTATGCAACGACATTATTCGCGAAGAAATCAAAGAAGTGTTGCCGAAACGCGATGGCGATGAACTGCCGACTCCGCAAGAAATTCGTAACAACCTGGATGATTATGTAATTGGTCAAGCACACGCTAAAAAAGTACTAGCGGTCGCGGTATATAATCACTACAAACGTCTACGTAATGGCGATACTAACAGTGAAGGTGTTGAGCTAGGTAAGAGTAACATCCTACTTATCGGTCCTACTGGTAGTGGTAAAACACTATTGGCCGAGACTTTAGCACGTATGCTGGATGTACCGTTTACGATGGCTGACGCAACCACGCTAACAGAAGCGGGTTACGTGGGTGAAGACGTAGAAAATATCATTCAGAAACTGCTACAGAAATGTGATTACGACGTAGCGAAAGCTGAACGTGGTATTGTTTACATCGATGAAATCGACAAGATTTCACGTAAGTCAGATAACCCATCGATTACTCGTGACGTATCTGGTGAAGGTGTACAGCAAGCATTACTAAAATTGATCGAAGGTACAGTTGCTTCTGTTCCACCACAAGGTGGTCGTAAGCATCCTCAACAGGAATTCTTACAAGTTGATACTTCTAAGATCCTATTTATCTGTGGTGGTGCATTTGCAGGCCTTGATAAAGTGGTTGAGCAACGCGTTGCTACTGGTACAGGTATTGGTTTTGGCGCGGAAGTACGTTCAAAAGATCAAGCGGATTCATTAAGTAATCTATTTGAGAAAGTTGAACCAGAAGACTTAGTTAAATATGGTCTAATTCCAGAATTTATCGGTCGTCTTCCAGTAACAGCAACACTTGGTGAGCTTGATGAAGAAGCGCTAGTACAAATTCTACGTGAGCCTAAGAATGCACTAACTAAACAGTATGCAGCATTATTAGAGCTTGAGAATGTGGAACTAGAGTTTCGTGATGATGCACTTGTGGCTATTGCGCGTAAAGCAATGGAGCGTAAAACAGGTGCTCGTGGTCTACGTTCAATTGTTGAAGCTGTACTGCTTGATACAATGTACGAACTACCATCCCAGCAAGGTGTGAGCAAAGTTGTTATCGATGAATCAGTAATTAAAGGTGAGTCTGAGCCTTTATTGATTTATGAGAACACTGAAACACCAGCAGCTGCCGCTGAGTAAGTGCCTAATAAGTGCACATAAAGGCTAAAAAAAGGAGGCATAAGCCTCCTTTTTTATTTTCTAGCACTTCTTTCGTTGAATATTGTTGTTTTACCCCCATATACTCAATATATGCTAACTTTCTAGTCGTATTAAGTAAGTGTCTCAAGCAGTTACTTAATACGATTAGTATTGACAGGAAGAGAGATGAATATGAACCTGGAGCGTTCTGAGCGCCTAGAGATCCCGGTTCTGCCACTGCGTGATGTGGTGGTGTACCCTCATATGGTTATTCCATTGTTTGTGGGCCGGGAAAAATCCATTCGTTGCCTTGAGTCGGCAATGGAGAACAATAAGCAGATTCTGTTGGTTGCGCAAAAAGAAGCAGCAACAGATGAACCGTCGATCACTGATCTTTATGATGTCGGTACTGTTGCCACTATTCTACAGCTTTTAAAATTACCAGACGGTACGGTTAAAGTACTGGTTGAAGGTCAGCAGCGTGCCAAAGTAGAGGCACTGACTGATGATGAATACTTTACAGCAGAAGCTGAGTATTTAGTGACGCCTGAAATGGACGAGCGCGAGCAAGAAGTGCTGGTTCGTACTGCAATTGGTCAGTTTGAAGGCTTTATTAAACTAAATAAAAAGATCCCGCCAGAAGTATTAACTTCACTAAACGGTATCGATGAAGCTGCACGTCTTGCAGATACCATTGCTGCACATATGCCATTGAAATTGGCAGATAAGCAAAAAGTATTAGAAATCGTTGATATTACAGAACGTTTAGAGTTCTTAATGGCAATGATGGAATCCGAGATTGATCTGTTACAAGTTGAAAAACGCATCCGTGGACGCGTGAAAAAGCAGATGGAAAAATCTCAGCGTGAGTATTACTTAAATGAGCAGATGAAAGCGATCCAAAAAGAATTGGGTGAGCTGGATGATGCGCCAGATGAGTTTGAAGCGCTAAAGAAAAAGATTGAAGAATCTAAGATGCCGACTGAGGCACGTGAAAAGACTGAGCAAGAACTACAGAAGCTGAAGATGATGTCACCGATGTCAGCAGAAGCAACAGTGGTTCGTGGCTACATTGATTGGATGCTAAGTGTGCCTTGGCACAAGCGCTCTAAAGTGAAGAAGAGCCTAGCAAAAGCCGAAGAAGTGCTTAATGCCGATCACTATGGTCTAGAGCGTGTGAAAGAACGTATTCTTGAGTATCTCGCAGTACAAAGCCGCGTGAACAAGCTAAAAGGTCCGATCCTGTGTTTAGTGGGGCCTCCAGGTGTAGGTAAAACCTCATTAGGTCAATCTATCGCTGCGGCAACGGGTCGTAAGTACGTTCGTATGGCGCTGGGTGGTGTTCGTGATGAAGCGGAGATCCGTGGTCACCGTCGTACTTATATCGGTTCTATGCCGGGTAAATTGATCCAGAAAATGGCAAAAGTTGAGGTGAAAAACCCACTTTTCCTATTAGATGAAATCGATAAGATGTCGTCTGATATGCGTGGCGATCCAGCATCAGCACTACTTGAAGTGTTAGATCCTGAGCAAAACAGCGCATTTAACGATCACTACTTAGAAGTGGATTACGATCTATCTGATGTGATGTTCGTGGCAACATCGAACTCGATGAACATTCCTGGTCCATTACTTGACCGTATGGAAGTGATCCGTCTTTCTGGTTACACCGAAGATGAAAAACTGAATATTGCTAAGAATCACCTGTTAGGTAAGCAGATCCAACGTAATGGTCTAAAGCCAAACGAAGTGACGGTTGAAGATTCAGCGATCATTGGCATTATTCGCTACTACACACGTGAAGCAGGTGTTCGTAGTCTAGAGCGTGAAATCTCTAAACTTTGCCGTAAAGCAGTGAAAGAAATTTTACTTAATAAAGACATTAAGCACGTTCAAATCAGTCAAGATAATCTTAAGGATTACTTAGGCGTTCAGCGTTTCGATTACGGAAAAGCTGACGAAAGTAACCGTATTGGTCAAGTTACAGGACTTGCATGGACAGAAGTTGGTGGTGACTTATTAACTATCGAAACTGAATCTATGCCAGGTAAAGGTAAGTTAACTTATACAGGTTCGCTTGGTGATGTGATGCAGGAGTCTATTCAGGCTGCTATGACGGTTGTACGTACACGTGCAGAGCGTTTAGGTATTGCTGCTGACTTCTACGAGAAACGTGATATTCACGTTCACGTACCGGAAGGTGCTACACCAAAAGATGGTCCAAGTGCAGGTATCGCAATGTGTACAGCGCTTGTATCTAGCTTGACTGGTAACCCTGTGCGTGCAGATGTTGCGATGACAGGTGAAATTACTTTACGTGGTGAAGTGTTACCTATTGGTGGTTTGAAAGAAAAACTGCTAGCAGCACACCGTGGCGGTATTAAAACTGTACTGATTCCAAAAGAGAACGAACGTGATTTGGAAGAGATCCCAGACAACGTTATTGCTGATTTGGAAGTACGCCCAGTACGTTGGATTGATGAAGTGTTAACTGTTGCACTGCAGAATAATCCAACAGGTATTGAGCTAGTGAATGCCCAAAATAGTGACCTGTAGCAAAATTAACTAAAGAAAAAACGCTTTCAAAGGCAAAAGTCCTTGTCAGCGTTTTTTTGTCTGGCTATAAGTTAACTTCGAATCCGCGCTAAGCGATGTATTATTAAGATCTGGTTAAGTTTGAATATCTATTATCAGGTCTAGAAACAATTAATTGCCTACTATTCACAACGTCTCAGTGACGAGTTACGGGTAGGTAAAGTTCATTAAGGGGATTTAATCGTGAACAAAACTCAACTAGTTGATAAAATCGCAGAAAGTGCAGACATCTCTAAGGCATCTGCAGGCCGTGCATTAGATGCATTCATCGAAGCTGTTTCTGAAACATTGAAAGACGGTGATCAAGTTGCATTGGTTGGTTTTGGTACTTTCTCTGTACGTGAACGTGCAGCTCGTACTGGCCGTAACCCACAGACTGGCGCTGAAATCCAAATTGCTGCGGCAAAAGTACCAGGTTTCAAACCTGGTAAAGCGCTAAAAGACTCTGTTAACTAAGAAATAGTTGGTCTTTACCAACTGTTTTGTCATGTTACATGGCTTAAATATTGCTTCTGGAAAGGGTATACTGATCCAGTTCAACAAAGGCGCATCGGTGGATGCGCTTTTTTTACTTATGATGGTGTCAATTTGAATAACGATCTGTGGTGTTTGTGGTAGCAATAGCGCAAAATGCATTTCATTAATCAAATCGGTATCAAGTTATCAAACTAGTGTTTTATGGTTTATTGTGTCTCAGTTATCTATAGTTTAGATGCTGATTTTAAATAAATTATTTAGTAATTAGTTAATAACGAATTAATAATGATTGTTATGGTTCGGCTATCGTGTTGATACCGATATTTAGTGCACACATTTGATATCTAGTTCGAAACCGTGCCAGATCGAACAGTAGGAGAGACGGCAAATTATGATGGAGCGATTGCGCGAAGGCGCTAACAGCATCTGGGTTAAGATTATTCTTAGCTTAATTATTTTATCTTTTGTATTTGCTGGTGTCGGCAGTTATCTGGCGAGCGGTAATGAGCAAGTTGCTGCAAAAGTGAATGACAAAGAGATCAGCCAGCGTGAATTTGAGCAGGCTTATCAGAATCAACGTAACCAAATGCAGCAGCGTTTAGGTGATTACTTCTCAACGTTAATGGGTAACCCTGAGTACGTTCAGCAGTTCCGTAAAAGTGTACTGGATCGTATGGTTAACGATGAACTGATTGAGCAACGCGCGACTGAGTTAGGTCTTGGTGTAAGTGATGCACAAGTTAAGCAAGCAATCATTGAAATGCCTGCTTTCCAAGTTGATGGCGTATTTAATAACGAGCAATACAATCTAACGCTACGTCGTGCTGGTATTTCTCCAGAGCAATTTGCGGAATCAATCCGTAAAGACATGCTTCGTCAACAGTTCTTAAGCGCACTACAAGATAGTGATTTTGCACTTAATAATGAAGTTGATGAACTACGTAAGCTTGAATCTCAAGAGCGTGTAGTACGTACACTTAAACTAAATCTTGCTGATTTCACTAACAAAGTGACGGTAACTGACGAAGAAGCGAAAGCTTACTACGACGAAAATAAAAATCAGTTTACTCGTCCTGCGCAAGTGAAAGTCTCTTACATTGAGTTATCGGGTAAAGATTTAGTTAACAACATTAAGATCACTGATCAAGAAGCTGAAACTTACTATAACGAACACAAGAGCAAGTACAGCACAGCTGAGAAGCGTCAAGTAAGCCACATTCTTGTGAAAGGCGACAGCGATGCATCTAAAGCCAAAGCGGAAGCGTTATTGGCTGAGCTAAAAGGCGGTGCGAACTTTGCTGACGTTGCGAAGAAATCATCTGATGATACGTTCAGTGCAAAAGATGGCGGTAAGCTAGATTGGTTCGGTAAAGGCGTAATGGATCCAGCATTTGAAGAAGCTGCGTTCTCATTAGCTAAGCCGGGTGATATGTCTGGTCTTGTGAAATCTTCATTTGGTTACCACATCATTTTGCTAGATGGCATCGAAGAGCCTAAAGTGAAGCCATTTGCTGAAGTGAAAGCAAGCATTATTGCAGAGCTTCAAGAGCAGCAAGTTGCAGAACAATTCTACAAGCTACAAAGCAAACTTGCTGAAACGGCATTTGAATCTCCAGATTCTCTAGATGCAGCAGCAGAAGCAGTAAAAGCTAAAGTGGTAACAACTGGCTTTATCTCTCTACAAGATGAGAAAGGCGTACTAGCAGATCAGAAAGTTCAGGAAGCGCTACAAAGCCCTGAAGTTCACGATGATGGTATGAACTCTGATGTGATTGAGATTGCACCTGAGCATGTAGTCGTTGTTCGTGTTGATGATTCTCGTGAAGAAGCGGTTCTACCATTTGCTGATGTTGAAGCGAAAGTGAAAACATTGCTAGCACAGCAAAAAGGTGAGAAACAAGCGACTGAAAAAGCGGACTCTATTATTGCAGCTTTACGTGAAGGTAAATCAGACGTTGTAGCTAAAGATGGCCTAAGCTTCTCAGGCGATCAAACAGTAACGCGTTCTGGCCCTGATGCAAATGTTGCACGTGTTGCGTTCACATTGCCTAAGCCTAAAGACGGTAAAGCTTCTTACGGTATGGTACGTGACAACAATGGTAATGTTGAAATCATTGCACTAGATAAAGTGGTAAACGTTAAACCTTCAGCTGATGAAGTGAATAGCCAGTTTGCAACTCAAGTTGAGAATATGTTTGCTCAGCAAGATCTAGCTGCAACGCTTGAAACGTTACGTGAGTCTGCAAAAGTGACTTACCCAATGTTGGACAAGCCAGCACAATAATTGAAATTAATATTTCTCTTAACGGGCCGCCATTGTGCGGCCCGTCGTTTTTCTAGTGACTCCTTTCATAAAATCGCTTCTTATTCGTCAATTTCTGCTTATTCTTTTGATTCCAATATATCAATTAGGGATAGAAAGAAATGCACTCATACCGTTTATTTAAAGTTATCGCCTTAGCAAGTGGGTTAGCCTTGGTACCGCTAAGTCATGCTGATGAAAAGACGCATGAAGGGATCGTTAAAACTGTGAATATCAATGAAGCGAATGTTGAGCAGCTTGATATCTTATTAGATGGTATAGGCGCAGAGAAAGCACAAGCGATTGTTGATTATCGTAGTGCTAACGGTAAGTTTGCGAGTGCGGATGATTTAGTTAAAGTGAAAGGGATCGGTAAAGCAACGGTTGAGAAAAACCGCAAGATTATTGAGTTGTAGTGATATTAATGACGGGAGCTGATGCGCTCCCGTTAATTTATAGCCATTTTGGTTTTAGGATAAGTGCGCTGATGATCCCTGTGATTGCACCAATCAAATGAGCTTCTGTGGCAACACGAACACCGATTAACTCTTCAGAGCTTATTGAGCCGCCGAAGTATTGCTCCCAACCAATCTTAATCATTAATCCAACTAATAATAGCCACCCACCTTTGGTTTTGGATTGAATATCTCGAATACAGCCCCAAGCAAAAATGCCGTGTAATACACCAGAGAAGCCCGCATACCAGGTAATGCTGGTAGCAAAGAGGCCAAGCCCTATAACTACGGATATAATGAAGATCAGTAAGCTATAGCCTTTAGCATGATAGTGGATGCGAAAAATAAAACTGATGATCACAAAGGCTGCTGCATTCATAGCAAGATGTACCCAATTGGTATGGGTGATATTTCCTGTTAGGATCCGCCATAATTCACCATTTATAATGGCTTGTCGATCCCAGACAAGTAATGGCTGGAGTGATGGTAATTGTGCTATCACGCCAATCAATAATGCGATAACAATGTAATTTCGAATGGACAAGGCAACCTCAATGAGTCGGTATTGTGATAACTGTGGTAAAGCGAATAAAGCGTGTATTTGTCACTGGATTAAAACCATTGAAACCCAAACTGAGCTGTGGATTTTACAACATCCGTCAGAAGTTAAACGGGCCATTGGTACTGCGAGAATATTATCACTTTCTTTGCCGAATAGCCGACTCTGGGTAGGAGAAGATTTTTCACAACATGATGAGCTTAATCAAGCGTTGGCTCAAACAGATCATGACATTTACGTCGTTTATCCTGGAGAGGGTTCAATCGCCTTGTCTGAGGTTGCCAATAAGTCAGCAAATGAGCGTAAAAAAGTGATTATTCTGCTCGATGGTACATGGAAGAAAGCTTATAAGATGTGGCAATTATCAACTAACTTACATCATTTGCCGTTAGTGAGTTTAGATAATGTTGAAACGGGCAATTATCGGATCCGTAAATCACCGAAAGAGCAGGGAGTCTCAACGGTAGAAGCAGGTTTTCTTGCGCTTTCTGTATTGGAATCTGAGCAAACTGATCTTCAGCCATTGCTTGATACATTTGAGGCGATGATTAACTTTCAAATTGCGCAGATGCCGTCTGGGGTTTTTGAGCAAAACTATCAGAGTAACGAGTAAGAAATTAAATGAGTAAGAGAAAGGGAGCATATAGCTCCCTTTTTGATAGCTTAAAACCCGTAACCGTCATTGCTGATCCCTGTCACAGACGTCGGCTGGAACAAGGTGCTGTACAAGCGTTGGGCAAAACCGTCTGTCATACCTGAAATATAATCAGCGATGATCCTCAGTTCATTACCGCCATTTTCTTGTACTTCAAGCCAACGTTGACGCGTACCTTCAGGTAGTAATCGCTCTGGATCAGATGCAAATGCCTCAAATAACTCCATGATCAGCTGCTGTCCTTTGTATTCAGATAGCTGAATTTCAGGCTTTTTCACTACATAGATACTGACAAATTGTTTCAATACTTCTAATGCTTTTTCCATTGGTTCAGATAAGAAAGCGTTCCATTGCAGTAATGGCTCATCAAAAAAATCCGTACCATTTTGAATGGTTGGGCTAATGGTGATAGAAGTTAGTAAACCGTTAACTAGCGCACCTATTGCATCTTTACGTTGATGGTGGCTACCAAACATTAATTCGCTGATCTCACCAATGCGCTCTTCTAACCAAGGATCGCCACATTCAGCAATTTTAGAAGCCACAGCCTCTTGCCATTCATCACGAGTAACGATACCCATTACGATAGCATCTTCTAAGTCATGAACACCGTAAGCAATATCATCGGCAAGCTCCATGATCGAACAATCTAAAGATTTAAACCGGGTTTTACATGGCAGCATTGGAGACTGTCGTTCACAGCGCATTTGGGCAAATAAGGCTTTATCTTTATCTGATAATGGCGCTAATACCCAATCAAATACAGCTTTGTCATCATCGTATAAGCCTTTGGCTGGATACCAATCTTTTGCTTTTAAATGGCGGAAGTTAGCAACATCTGGCGCTCTTTCTAATGGTGCTGTTTGGCTAAGTAAGGCTGGGTATTTTAGTAATCCTAGCAATGTGCGCCTTGCTAGGTTCATCCCGTAGCCTTCGGTGTAGGGTTCTAATAACGTTACAATACGAAATGTTTGTGCATTGCCTTCAAAGCCGCCGTTATTACGCATCATGTAATTAAGGGCGACTTCACCACCATGACCAAAAGGTGGATGGCCGATATCATGAGCTAAACAAAGGCTCTCCATTAAGCTCGTTGACGGTAATAGTTTACGAAATTCTGGCTGTTTTAACTTAAGCTGAGCGACGATCCCTGTACCGATTTGCGAGGCTTCCAATGAATGCGTCAGGCGAGTGCGGTAAAAGTCATGATTACCCGCACCATGAACTTGGGTCTTGGCTTGTAGGCGACGAAATGCCGCTGAGTGAAGAATACGGGCTCTGTCTCGTTGATAAGGTGAGCGATGATCATCACGACGCATTTTTTTTTCGTCGTAGTGACGATCTTGCCATTGTGGGTCAATCTTAAATTCTGTCATTAACTAATATCATCCAATGTCAGATTAAAGCTATCGGCAAAGGTATCGAGGAAATATTCCATTTCCGGGGTTTTGCGTTGCTCTAGTGTTTCTTCTAAACGTTTTTTGGCTCGAGTAAACTCGTGATTGCCTGCGCTGAGCTCTTCTAGGCATTTAATATAAGCACATAAGGTATCTGCCTGTTTTACAATCGCAGCCGCTTCTGCATCAATTTTATGACTATCTAATAGTGATGCGTAATCGTCTTGAAATTCCGCAGGTAGCATTGAGATCAGCTTTTGCTCTGCGGCTAATTCAATCTTTTTATATTCTTCAGCAATTGCAGGGTTGTAGTACTTAATTGGCGTTGGCATATCGCCAGTGATCACTTCACTCACATCGTGAAACATCCCTTGTAGAGCGATACGTTCTGGATTGAGATTGCCACCGAACTTACGATTTTTAATTAAAGCGAGGGCGTGAGCTACAAAGGCGACTTGAAGACTATGCTCTGAAATATTTTCTGTTTCGACACTACGCATTAAAGGCCAGCGTTGAATTAAACGCATACGGGCAAGGTGGGCGAAGAAATGACTTTTTTCCATGATGATCAGTTCTCTTTGCTAAGGTTGCTGAGCTATTAACGAACAGCTTGCATAGAAATTATGAGTATAAAGTAACAGATGTAAGGGAAGGTGTGACAGCTTTTAGTTAACAAAAAGCCCCGGATTACCGAGGCTTGAGAATGATGTGCCAGTGTTACTGACGATAGCTATGAAGGAATCGCTCTAGACGACCCATTGCCAGTTCAAGATCATCGACGTGAGGCAGAGTAACAATACGGAAGTGATCCGGTTGTTTCCAGTTAAAGCCGGTACCATGGACGACTAACACTTTCTCTTGTAGTAAGAAGTCCATCGCCATCTTCTGATCATCTTGAATATTAAATTTCTTCTGATCTAATTTCGGGAATAGATACAGTGCGCCTTTTGGCTTAACACATGATACGCCAGGGATCTGAGTTAATAAATCATACGCTTTATTACGTTGCTCTAATAAACGTCCACCCGGTAGGATCAATTCATTGATACTTTGGTAGCCACCTAATGCAGTTTGGATTGCATGTTGCATTGGTACGTTGGCACACAAACGCATGGATGACAGCATTTCTAAACCTTCGATGTAACCTTTCGCACGGTGACGAGGGCCAGAGATCACCATCCAACCTGCGCGGAAACCACAGACTCGGTATGATTTAGAAAGACCGTTAAATGTTACACAGACAACATCATCAGCCAATGGCGCAATAGATGTATGTTGAGCACCATCGTATAAAATCTTATCGTAGATTTCGTCAGCAAAAATGATCAGATCGTGCTGACGAGCAATCTCTACCACTTCTAATAGGAAATCACGACTATAAACAGCACCCGTTGGATTATTCGGGTTGATTAACACAATACCACGGGTATTCGGTGTGATTTTTTGTTTAATGTCATCCAGATCTGGGTACCAGTCAGCTTGTTCATCACAGGTGTAGTGAACGGGTGTACCACCTGATAGCGATACCGCTGCTGTCCATAATGGGTAATCGGGTGATGGTACTAAAATTTCATCTTTATGGTTTAGCAACGCTTGCATTGCCATAACGATTAATTCAGAAACACCGTTACCGATGTAGACATCTTCAACATCAAGATCACGCAAACCACGCTTTTGGTAGTGTTGCACTACGGCTTTACGTGCAGAATAAATACCTTTTGAGTCACAGTAACCTTGAGAGGTTGGCAGATTACGGATCACATCCACCAGAATTTCATCAGGGGCGTCAAAACCAAATGGGGCTGGATTGCCAATATTTAGTTTTAGAATTTTTTGCCCTTCTTCTTCCATGCGCTTAGCGTGTTTCAGAACGGGACCGCGTATGTCATAGCAAACATTATTAAGCTTGGATGACATCCCGAATTTTTGCATAAGAGATTTTCCTGATGATTATTTGGTATAACCACAAATTACACTATAAAAGAGGGCGATAGGAACACCTTTCAGAAGATAATTATGTAAAAGAGTGTTTTGTTTTATTTGAACAGAATGAAACTGGGCTGTTTAACTAGAATTAACAATATTGAACAGAGGTTTCTGCTGGCAAGTTGGATAATACAATTGCGTTACTTCATTAGTCAGAAGCTTTTTAGTGAGGTAGAATGTCACATCATTCTTCTTTACTAAGAGAATCAGCGGTTATTACCTCCATAGAGAGGTGCAAGTGACTATTCTTAGTAAAGAAAATATGTCTAAGAGAGTGACATATCTATCTTTCAGCCAGGGATGAGCCGTATTGGTGTAATAGAGCTGAGCGAGGTTATCTTGACTGCGTTACAACAAGCCGTTGAATTATTAATTGCTAAATTAGAGCAGGCATCTGCTACAACCCAGCGTCTATTGGTTAAATTAGACCTATCTAAAAATATTGATCTCATTGATTGGATGGATACACAAGATTTGTATCCTAAATTCTATTGGCAATCACGCAATTGCCGTGAAGAGGTTGTGGCGTTAGGGCAAATTAAAACATTTACTGATCCAAAAGCTGCTGAAAAAGTTATTACTGATGATCAGCGTATTTGGGGTGGGCGTTCTTTTGATGGAAGAACGGAGCGTAATCGCCGTTGTCTTTCTTCTTTTTTCTTTTTGCCGCTATTAGAACTGAGCCGCATTGATCATCAATGGCATCTTGCTATTAATGTCGGTGAAGATCGCGATCGTATGTTAATGGCCCTCAAGCAATTAAAGTTTGATACGTCATTAATTAGCGGTATTAAAAGTACGATTTTAAGTCGTAGCTTTACGCCTGATTTTTCAGGTTGGTCGAATATGATCACTCGTGCGTTAGAGGCGATTGACAATAAAGCCTTTGAAAAAGTGGTATTAGCCCGACGTACGCAATTACAGCTTGATAAGCCCGTCTCACCAGCCCAACTGTTAAAAGCAAGCTGTGCCAACAACAGCAATAGCTTTCATTTTTTAATGGCGTTAGATGATAAACATGGCTTTATTGGCTCAACTCCAGAACGCCTTTTTCAACGTCATGAGCATACACTCCAAACTGAAGCCTTAGCGGGGACGATTGGACGAGGCCATGATGAAGTAGAAGATCAGCGTTTAGCACAATGGCTTTTATCGGATAATAAAAATCGTTATGAAAACCGCTTAGTGGTTGATGATATTGTTAACCGCTTAGTGCCTTGTAGCCAATCAATGAACGTTGCACAAAGCCCTGAATTAGTGCAGTTACGTAAAGTGCAACATTTAAAACGCAGTATTGATGCAGAGTTAAATGATGGTATTTTCAGTGCCGACTTATTAGATAACTTACAGCCTACAGCTGCGATCGCAGGTTTACCTCGCGATCCTGCATTGCACTTTATTGCTGAAAATGAACCCTTTTCTCGTGGCTGGTACAGTGGTGCGGTAGGTTATATTGGTCAACATCATAGTGAGTTCTGTGTGGCGATCCGTAGTGCTTTAATCATTGAAGGTGAAGTTCATTTATTTGCTGGTGCTGGTATTGTGCCGGGCTCCATTGCCGAAAGTGAATGGAAAGAGCTGGATCGTAAAACATCAACCTTATGCAGTTTATTTGAGCAAACAGAGCCGCTAGCCGTTGAAATGGAGTGTAAAAGCGCATCATGAAATTAGCGTTATCGAATAGTACAGCTTATCGTGCTGCGTTAAATAGCTGCTGGGCTGAACTCATGTTAGAAGAGCTCGTACGTCAAGGTGTTAAGCATGTTTGTATAGCCCCAGGCTCTCGCTCTACACCGTTAACATTAGCGGCAGCAAAGCAACCAAAGTTAACCATTCATACTCATTTTGATGAGCGTGGTTTAGGCTTTTTAGCATTAGGATTAGCGAAAGCTTCTCAATCCCCCGTCGCTGTGATCGTGACATCAGGGACAGCGGTCGCCAATTTACTACCTGCTGTTGCTGAATCTGGCCTAACGAAAGAAAAGTTAGTGCTACTGACCTCTGATAGACCAGCTGAACTTTTAGCTTGTGGTGCTAACCAAGCCATTGTACAGCATGGTATTTTTTCTCACCATGTGACTGCATTTTATGATATTCCGACACCAACTCTTGATATCACACCAAGCTGGTTATTAGGTGTTGTTGACGAGATGATGCATCAGCAGCAATTACATGGCGGTGCGGTGCACTTTAACTGTCATTACCCTGAGCCGTTATATGGCGATGCGGTGGATTTCACGACCTACTTGACGCCAGTACAGCATTGGCAACAGAGCGATAAGCCTTATTGTCAACATCAACAAGCCGTGAGCCATGATGCTGTTATCAATCATGCTGATTGGCAGCGTTTATGTACGAAAAAAGGCGTTATTGTTGCAGGTAAATTATTACCGACTGAGCTTACACATGTTGAAGCATTAGCGGCTCAGTTAGGTTGGCCGCTATTGGTTGATCCACAAGCTGGTGGTTCGAGTGAGTTGGCCGGTTTTGACGGTTGGCTGCAAAATGAGTCGTGTTCAGCACTGTTATCCCAAGCTGAAGTGTTATTGCAGTTTGGTGCGCGCATTGTCTCAAAGCGTTTATTGCAATTTATTGGTGCGCACGCTTGGCAAGATTATTGGCTGATAGATCCGCAACAAGGACGTTTAGATCCACATCATCATTCTGGATTACGTATTCAAGCCAATGTTGGTCAGTGGAGTCATGCAGCGTTATCACTGGATTCAGCGAGTGAGCAAAATGGTTGGGCATCAGCACTTATCTCTGCTGCAAAAAACTACCGTGCTCTTGTCGCTCCGCACTGTGATTCTTTATCTGAAGTATCCTTAGCCGCATCATTAACGAACTGGTTGTTACCTTATACCGAACTTTTTCTTGGTAACAGCATGATCGTGCGTTTGATTGATATGTTTGGTCAATTACCAACGACAGCGGTATTTACCAATCGAGGCGCATCTGGCATCGACGGCTTAATTGCCACCGCTGCTGGGGTACAACGTGCTCGTCAAGTACCTATGTTTATGCTCGTTGGTGATACCTCGTTTTTATACGATCTCAATTCGCTAGCGTTACTAAAACAAACTGTACAGCCGATGGTTGTGATTGTGACGAATAATGATGGTGGCGGCATCTTTGATATGTTGCCAGTACCAGAGCAGCAAAAAGACGATTTCTACCGAATGCCCCATGGCATTACGTTTGCCCATGCCGCTGCTATGTTTGAGCTAGGTTATGTTTGTCCTACAACCTTAGCTGATGCTAAAGAAGCGGTCATAAAAGCGCAGCAGTTAAATCAAGCGACGTTAATTGAAGTTCAAACACCAGCAGGTGAAGCAGGAAATATGCTAAAAACCATCTTTGCTGAGGTTAAACGTGCGTCTTTACTCTGAAACCTTTGGTCATCAATTAGATAACACTCAGCCTGTGATCGTTTTCCTTCATGGGCTGTTGGGTTCTGGGCGTGATTGGCGCAATATTACCTCGGCATTAGCTTACCGTTATACCTGTATTACTATCGATCTACCGGGGCATGGATTAAGTGCGTCGGTGACGATGTCGCAGGCATCTTCTGATATTGGTTTTGAGCAAAGCTATCATGCTATTTTAGATACGCTTGCTCACCGAGGTATTAAGCAATTTATCTTAGTCGGCTATTCATTAGGGGCGCGATTAGCAATGTATCTTGCATCGCAATTAACCAATGATAAGTCTGTTGATAGTGCGTTTTCAAAGCCAGAATTAAAGGGGCTCTTTTTAGAGGGCGGGCATTTTGGTTTGCCTGCTTCTGAACGTGAAGCACGCTTTGTAAATGATCAAGCATGGGCTGAACGCTTTTCTAGCGAACCTTTTTCTGTCGTGCTGAATGATTGGTATCAACAAGCGGTGTTTTCATCACTGGATCATGACCAAAGACAAAGCTTAGTGCTAAAACGAAGTGATAACCTTGGAGCAGGTGTCGCCAATATGTTGTTAGCAACCTCATTGTCTAAGCAACCACTATTACTTACATCATTACAAACTTTAACATTACCCGTTCGTTATGTTTGTGGTGAACATGATACAAAGTTTCGTCAGATCGCTGCGCAATCAGAGCTAAGCGTTGAAGTGATCCCCGATGCTGGACACAATATTCATGTTGAACAGCCGCAGGCTTTTATCTCCGCTTTATCTGCTTTTATCCAAAAGTGTTAACGAACCTTTGTAATTAAAGTGATTTATTCTTTCGCTAGACTGGAATCTAGCGTGTTTTTTTATGCTCTGGCATCAATGAAAGGTTATCAATAATGCGCAGTGTTAAGTTATATCAATATCAATTACCAATGGATTCTGGCGTTATCTTACGTGATCAACGTTTGGTGACACGCCAAGGCTTGATTGTTGAGCTTAAACAAGGTGAGCGTGTTGGCTTAGGGGAAATTGCACCACTACCTGAATTTAGCCATGAAACGTTAGAGCAAGCACAAGTGCAAGCAGAGCAACTATTGGCGTTATGGCAGCAAGAGCAAGTTTTAGATTTAGAGACGGCTTTCCCATCTGTAGCCTTTGGTATTAGCTGTGCATTGGCAGAACTTGATGGCGCATTACCACAAGCGGCTAATTATGCCGTAGCACCGTTATGTTCCGGTGATCCTGATGATTTGATTGTGCGTTTAAATCAAACTGACGACGACAAAGTGGCTAAAATTAAAGTGGGTATGTACGAGGCAGTACGCGATGGCATTGTGGCAAACATGTTTATTGAAGCAATTCCTGATATTCAATTGCGTTTAGATGCTAATCGTAAATGGACACCGATTAAAGCGCAGCAATTTGCCAAGTATGTGAAACCTGAACATCGTCAAGGTATCGCATTTTTAGAAGAGCCATGTACAACCCCTGAAGATAGCCTCAGTTTTGCCGAGCAGACAGGTATTAATATTGCTTGGGATGAAACAGTACGTGAGCCTGGATTTGAAGTTAAAGCGCAACCCGGTGTTGTCGCTATCATTATTAAACCTACATTAACTGGCAGTTTGACCTGTTGTATTGAGCTTGTTAAACAGGCTCATGCAGCAGGACTAACCGCTGTGATCAGTTCAAGCCTAGAATCAAGCTTCGGCTTAAACCAGCTAGCACGCATAGCACAATGGCAAACACCTAATGTGACTCCTGGTTTAGATACGATGCAGCTTTTCAAAGCACAGCTTATTACCCCTTGGCCTGAAACTGAACTTCCTATGACATCTTTATCAGAACTTGAAGTGGTATGGCAGAAATAAAGCATGATTTCCTGACATGGCCTTGGCAGCGTTGGGCTGCGGAGCGTCCGTCAGATATCGCGATCTCTCTTGGTGATCAAACCAAGGGAGCACAAACCTATACTTGGGTTGAAGTCTCTACACAGGTAGATGAGTTAGCACAAGGATTAGTAGAGCAAGGCGTTAAGCGAGATCAGCTGGTTGCGGTGATCGCTGATAACACCATTGAAGTAGTGTGGCTGATCCTCGCTATTATTCGTGTTGGCGCTCGTTATGTCGGGTTAAACCCGAAACTGTCTTTTACTGAAATTCAGCAGCAGTTAGCCATGTTAGACAATCACTATCTTTGGTCGGATCGTGATATCGCTACCGAGCAACTAACAGGGCAAATAATCACGTTGCGTCAGCCAGAAGTCTCTCGTATGGTGCCTGTGACATGGCAAGAACATCGTCCAGTGACATTAACGCTAACGTCGGGTTCGACAGGTTCACCGAAAGCGGTAGTGCATAGCCCTGAATCTCATTTAGCGAGTGCATCTGGTTTATTAAGCAAGATGACATTTAATGCTGAAGACAGTTGGTTATTGTCTTTGCCTTTATTTCATATCTCTGGACTCGCTATTTTATGGCGTTGGCTTTATCGTGGTGCTTGCTTAGTGATTGTAAAGAAAGCCCTACAGCAACAGGCGCTTAGCTGGGTAACTCATGCATCACTTGTGCCGACACAGCTACAACGTTTATTGGATCAAGCGCCTACTCAGCAACCTATAGCTTTAAAGCAAGTGTTATTAGGTGGAGCTCATATTCCGGTCAGTCTGACGGATAAAGCCCGTAGCGCTGGCATTGATTGTTGGTGTGGCTATGGCATGACTGAAATGGCATCGACCATTTCGGTTAAGCAAGCAGATGAGAGCCAAGGTGTTGGAAACGTATTACCTAACCGTGAACTGTTTTTGCGTGAGGGGGAGATATTAGTGCGCGGTAAGAGCTTATGTTTAGGCTACTACCGTAATCATACTATTTTCTCCATTTTAGATAACCACGAACATGATGGTGAGTGGTTCGCAACTAATGACATCGGTGAATGGCATGATGATGAATTATTCATTAGGGGCCGTGCTGATAATATGTTCATCTCGGGTGGTGAAAATATCCAGCCTGAAGATATTGAAGCAGTGTTACTTCAATTGCCAGATATAGAGCAAGCTTTTGTTTTACCCGTTGATGATTATGATTTTGGTCAACGCCCAGTGGCGATTGTTCAAACATCTTGCCCATTTGATGCGATGTTTGTTGATCACGTAATGACATACATGGCAGAAACCGTTGCACCGTATAAGCGTCCAGTCAGGTATTTAGCTTTGCCTGATGCTGATATTTATCGTGGTATTAAGGTATCACGAACGAAATTGGCGGAGTGGTTAGCTAAGCAGTAAAGAAAAAGGCGAAGCATCATGCTTCGCCTTTCTTTTGGTAGATAAGACTATCGGTGTTCACCACGTAAGCGGCTGACATATTCATACAAAAGCTGGCTGTTAGCTTCTTTAGAACTCATCGACTCACCAGCATTAATTGTCACTTTAGACCAAAATCGCTTAGGCCATTTTAATAATGCCGTGCCACCTTCTCGGCTGAAATAACTGCCCCACAATCCTTGTAATGCTACAGGTATGACCGTGACGTCAGAGCGTTTGATGATCAAATCGATACCTCGCATAAAAGGAGCAATTTCACCATCAAAGGTGAGTTTTCCTTCAGGGAAAACACAAACAATATCACCATTATCTAGATAGGTTGAAACTTGTGAAAAAGCAGTACGGACAGAGCTACGATCGCTTGCCTCAACAGGGATAGCTTTACATGCTTTGCAGAATGTATTGATTACAGGCAGATTGTAAATTTGGCGATCCATTAAAAAGCGGATAGGGCGAGGGCAAGCGCCAGCTAGCAGTAGTGCATCCATATAGCTTACATGATTACTGACAATTAACACGCCACCTTGTGCTGGAATATTAGCAAAGTTTTGTTTTTTAACGCGGTACATAGTGTGCGTTACGATCCAGACGACAAATCGCCAAAAAAAGTCAGGGGCTTGGAAGTAAATGTAAATAACAACTAAGGCATTTACGGTAGCTAAGATAAGAAAAAACTCAGGGATAGAGAGCTTTAGTACTGAGAGAAAGACAATCGCTGAGATTGCACTGGCGACCATAAATACCGCATTCCAAATATTGTTTGCAGCAATGATCTGTGCGCGTACGTTTTCTTCTGCTCGTTGCTGCATCAGGGCGTAAAGTGGCACGATAAATATACCGCCTGCAATACCTAATAGCAGTAGAGAAACAAAAACAGGCCATAGACTAGGCGCAGAAATAAATGCGCTAAGGCTTGAGGTGGTAACAATGTGATCTGGTGTCATGAAGTATAAACCTGCACCAAACAGGGTGATACCTAAACTACCAATAGGCACGATACCGGGATCAATGCGATGTTGCGATAACTTATCACAGCACATAGAGCCGATCGCGATACCGATTGAAAACAGCATCAGTAAAAAAGATACTGACGCTGCATTACCGCCAAGGCTGATTTTTGCGTAGTTAGGAAACTGTGTTAAGTAACAAGCACCTAGAAACCAGAACCAGCTAATACCCAGAATACACTGGAAGATGGTTTTATCTTGACGGGCAATTGCCATCGTTGAGCGTGTTTGCTTAATTGGTTGCCATTTAAATTGGGTTCTTTTGACTGTGGGTGGCGCACTTGGAATGGCTAATGAGGTGAGATAGCCCAGTATGGCAAAGGCCACTACTGAAATTGCTGCAATAACATGTGCGTTTGGACTATCAGCAATAAAGCCTGCTAATAGCGTCCCTAATAAGATAGCTAAGAAAGTACCCGTTTCGACTAATGCGTTACCAGAGACTAACTCTTCTGTTTTTAAGTGTTGGGGTAGTAAAGCATATTTGGCTGGGCCGAAAAATGCTGATTGCGTGCCCATTAAAAACAAGAGAAATAGCAGTAGGGTGTAGCTTTGAAAATAAAAAGCGACAGCCGCTAATCCCATAATGATCACTTCTGCAAATTTTACTATCCGCATAATTGCGGCTTTATCGTATTGATCGGCAAGGATGCCGGCAGAAGCTGAGAATAAAAAGAAAGGCAGAATAAATAAGCCTGCAGCAATATTAATCAGCAAATTTGCACTTAATGGCAGGCTATCTATAGAAGCATAGGCAATCAGGATTAATAATATGTTCTTGTAAACATTATCATTAAATGCCCCAAGCGCCTGAGTTAAAAAATACGGAAGAAATCGCCGTTTGGTAAGAAGGCTCGATTGGGGCTTTGTGGTCATCTATGAGTCTCTTTTACTGTTTCCACTTATTGAGATAAGTATCTAGAAGATTATCGATAAGTGCTTTGCCATCAACAGGGGTTGAGGTGAATAACTTATCATCTACAGTAAGCAAGGTAATACCATGAACACCAGCCCAAATAACACGGCTTGTTTCCAGTACTTCATTTTCATTGATGTTGCTACTTACCTGACCGATCAACGTTTCTAGCATGCCAGTCATATTATTAATACGATCAGATTGCCATTCAGGTAGATCTTCACCATTCATGGTGTGTTGGAAGATTAATTGCCAGCGGTAGGGATGGGCAATAGCAAAATCAAGGTAACAGTAAGCGAGGTTTCGTAGGGCTTGCTCAGGGCTTTGTGCATCCGCTAAGCAAGCTTGTGCTTCTTGAGATAATTCATCTAGCGTTTGAGCAACAGCATGTAGCAATAGTAAATTGTAATTACCAAAAACATTAACAAGTGTGCTTGGTACATAGCCGATCATTGCAGCGACTTTACGTAAACTTAGCTCGTGATGAGGGTGCTCATTGAGAAAGTTTTTTACTTGCTCCAGTGTCATATTCACCAACTCTTCACGAGTATGGTCATTTCTTCTTGCCATGAGTATTACTCTTAAGATGTGTTTACTTTTCGTTATAAAAAACTGACGTTCATTTATTATAGAACATTGTTCAATATTCTTATTATAATCTCACCGAGGTGCACTTATTCGTTATGTATTGTTGTTGTGAATAAAGTTGCGACAATTTAATCTGCTCGGCAAGCCGAGAATCATATATTGTCACAACAAAAATCACCAATATTAAACGTTATGCTGCCTTGTTCTTGGTGTTTTCAAGCGATACTTGATCATTTAACGTCCAAAAATCGACCAATATACCGATTAAGAAGAAGCCGAACGTACAGAGGTAAAGAATACCGGTGATCCATTTCCCCATGTACATGCGGTGAACACCAAATACACCCAGGAAGGTAAGGAGTAACCACGCAATATTATAATCGATATCACCCGCAGCGAAGCGCAAGTCCGATTCACGGTTCATTGATGGAATTAAGAACAAGTCAATCAACCAACCGATACCAAATACCCCCAGTGTTAAAAACCAAATAGTTCCTGTCACAGGTTTACCATAATAGAAGCGGTGAGCACCCGTAAAACCGAATATCCAAAGCAGATAGCCGATGAACTTACTGTGAGTGTTATTCTGTTGCATAAAAATATCCATTGGTTGTGTTAAGGCCACAAGCGATAAAACCGTATGTGCTTTAACGAGCGATTACCTATTAATGACCTCTTAGTTAGCGAAAAGTGCCATAATAAAGAGAGGTTTTTCATTATCTGGTTAAATAAAAAACAGTATACAATAGTTTTTACTAACTGTATCTATAGATGATGAAATTATAAACGCTCGATGTTAAAGGTTAGTAACAATTTCAAAATGACTTAGAATTGACATTCTGTGTCATATAGCTAGGATGCATACAGGACATGGATAAGGTACTTCTACAATGATGAAACGCTTTTTTACCGTATTTGCTTTGGTGTTTGTGGTGGCATTGTCTACTCCACATGCCGAGGCAAAGAAATTTGGTGGTGGTAAGTCGTTTGGTAAAAGCTACAAAACGGCACCAGTACAACAAAAACAGCCACAGCAAACCGATACTATCCGTAAGCAAAATTCACCGACAGCAGCATCAAGCAAAAAAGGCTTAATGGGTGGACTATTAGGTGGTTTACTTGCTGGTGGTTTACTTGCCGCTTTCTTTGGTGGTGCATTCGAAGGTATCCAGTTTATGGATATTCTGATCATCGGTGTGATTGCTTTTGTATTGTTTAAGCTATTTAAAGCAATGCGTGCTAATAAAGGTACTCCAATGGGGCACCGTGAGTCTTATGCAGGTAATTCTCCACAGCAGCAGCCACAACAGCCTCAGCAGCAATATCGTCAAGCAGCAGGTGTACAATCTCAGCCTCAGAACGGTGGTTTTGAGTCAACAGATAGCGATGTACCATTTAATTTGCCGCCTAATTTCAATATGAATGCGTTTTTAAGTGGTTCTCGTGATCACTACCGCATCATTCAAGGCGCATGGAACCACAACGAATTAGAAAAAATCAGAGAATATGTATCACCTGCACTGTTTGCTGATCTTGCAGCAGAGCGCGCCAAACTAGAGGGTGAGCAACATACTGAAGTGATGTATGTTGATGCTGAACTGGTTCGTGCTGATTACGATGCAAACACGGCACAATTAAGTATAAAGTTCTCTGGTCGCTATAAAGACCGAGTTGAAGGTGTTGAAGAAGACATCACAGATGTGTGGCATTTAGAGCGTGATTTGAAAACGCCAAATGCACCATGGTTGATTGTTGGTATTCAAGCTTAATAACAAAGCCGCTCACATTGAGCGGTTTTTTTATATCTCTCAAATGTTTAGTTTGTTTTTTATACAAGTGTCAACCACTGCAAAAAGAGTTTTGAATTTATGAGCGTGATCCCGTTTCACTGAAATAAAGATCGTCAGATCTTGATCGCGCCACCTAGTTTTATCAGCAGTAACCGCTAGTATTAAACCAAGATATTAAATAGGCCATCCAATAAGAGTGCCTACATGAATTCGAATAAGAGGTAGCTATGCCATACACTCCAGATATCGTTGAAGAAATGAATCTTTTAGTGAAATTCCCAATGCACAGTAATATGGAAGGGATCAAAGTACATAGTGATGCTAACCCTGCATTAGTTTCTGCCGCACAGCGTTTGTACGCGAAAGGGCTAGTAACACAGGTTGATGGTGGTTATCTTACTCACTCTGGCCATCAAGTGGCAGAAAACGCCAAAATAGCATTACGTATTCTGACTGGGAAAACGACAGAATAACGTAATAACTTAAAGAGGGCTGATAGTTATGTCAGTTGCTCTAATTCGGTAATGATCGCTAAAGCTTGCTCGTTAGTTTTACCACAAATATCAGGGCAAGCTTTAAAATGATGACATACTGCAGGACGCTCTGGTTTGCCGAATAACTTACATAGGTTTTGTTCATTCAGCTGAATGCAACGAACCCCCGCAGGCTTGCCTTTAGGCATTCCAGGTATGCTTGATGAGATACTTGGGGCTATACAACAGGCACCACAGCCAAGACGACATTCCATCACTTATTTCTCTTTTCATTTTTCATGGGGTGCGCAAATTATCACTCCTTGTTGATAAGGTCAAAAAACGTCATCTCTCGCATTTCTTTTTAAATAGTAATAGCT
>NZ_SSMG01000044.1:0-10263 GCF_009873615.1 Photobacterium lucens | reverse complement strand
TAGCTCTTATTTCTACCCATTTATCTATTAATAGGTAATTTAAATTTGCAGTTTACCGTCAGGGTCGCTATAAACGTCGCGCTATAATAAAATAGCAAACTGTAACTTTGCGCAATTCAATGGCGCATATAATAAATTGGTGTAGGTATCATGACGCATTTTTGGCAAGAAAAAGACTTAACAACAATGACAGATCAAGAGTGGGAATCACTTTGTGATGGTTGTGGTAAGTGCTGTCTGCATAAGCTTATTGACGATGATACAGATGAGATCTATTACACCAATGTCGCATGTAGTTTACTGGATAATAAAACTTGTTCTTGTAAAGACTATGCGAATCGCTTTGAATCTGGTGAAGAGTGTCTGAAATTAACACGTGAACGTATTGATGAGTTTGTGTGGTTACCTGAAACTTGTGCTTACCGTTTATTAGCAGAAGGTAAGCCACTTCCAGAATGGCATCCGTTACTGACGGGCTCGAAAGAGGCAATGCACAAAGCAGGTGAATCTGTACGTGATCAAGTGGTCTATGAGATTGATGTCATCGACTGGGAAGATCACATTTTGAATCATCCCCTACGTAGTTGATTGTAAAGGTTTTTAAAGGCTCGTTTGATAACGAGCCTTTTTGTTTTTACGGTAACGTAAGTATAAAACGGCTGCTTTAAAGCTGAGTTCTATCGCCTTGTTCGGTGAAAATAAAGTTGACGCCTAGGTTGTTATTATCACGTAACTCTTTTTCGATGATCTTTTTAGGATCTGTGCCTTTCTTTAAGCTGTATTTGATATGAGTGACAATGACATTCAAATCTTTTAGCGGCTCTTCGCCACCAACATAACCCGCCAGTGTCGTTAATTCAGTGAGTAACCATTGTGGTGTCAAATGACCAAATAGCGACTTATCTGGCGTGCTATTGCCAAATGATGTTTCAATGAAGATCCCTTTGAGTTTCTTTTTCTGAATATAAGGGGCGAGTTGTTGCCAGATGGTATTTAGTGCTGTGCTTTTCTCAACGGCGTCTGGGCCTGTATCGCCGAAATAAATCACGGCTTCTTTTGCTGCATTTTCGAATAAGAAGGCGGTTGATTCAGCACCAGAGTGGCTTAATGGAAAGGCTTTTACTTTGAGCTCTGTATTGGTTACCGGTAACCATTGGTTGGTATTTAATGGGGTTAATTCATATTTCCCCAATTTGAAACCATCACCTTGGGTAGTGAAATTAGGCCATGCTTTCCAATTAAAATAATGTTGGCTAATGGCCTGATGAACAGATGGCAGGGCATAAATCGGCTTATTGCTATCATCAGGGGAAGAGATGATGAGCCCCGCAATATGATCCAGATGAGCGTGGCTAATAAAATAGCCTTTGATTTTCTGATTAAGAATATAGCCTTCTTGAGTGTAAGGGCTTGATGAGGGCACTGGCATATCAGCAAACGCATTGTTATGAGTGGCAGCGATAAGTCCATTAACAATGCTACCCGCATCTAAGGTAATGTAGTTGTCATCGGTGTTTGATTTCAGCATAAATGCGGTTAGGTTACCGTCTTGGATCCCGCCTTTATCACCCAGCGTAATAACATCAAAACCTGCGAAACTAAGTGATGAGTAACAGCACAGTGCTGCTGCAATAAAATGTTTGTTCATAAAAATCCATACTGATAAACAAAAGGTCTTGTGCTATTAAGCTCGAAACCTGCTTTGAATGTGTCCTAAATCGGCGGGATATATACAAAATACACGGATAAGAGCAAAGGGATTTTTATAAGAAGTGAGAGATGGTGAAATAAAAAAATAGCCTAATAAACGGGTATGCTTATTAGGCTATTTAACGTGTTAGTTAGCGCTGTTATTACATGGCGCTAAAGGTATTACATTGACGAGGATCGCCCGTTTCAAAACCTTTTTTAAACCACTCAATACGTTGTGCTGATGAGCCATGGGTAAAGGCATCCGGTTGTACCGCTTGGCCTGCCATTTGCTGTAGACGGTCATCACCAACAGAGCTTGCAGCTTTGATACCTTCATCAATATCGCCAGCTTCTAGCATACCTTGTTGATTGACGTAGTGCCCCCATACACCGGCATAACAGTCAGCTTGCAGTTCTAGCTTCACGCTTAATCGATTTGCTTCAACCTTGCTGCTACGTTGCTGCATTTGGTGAACTTTAGTGCTGGTGCCAAGTAGGTTTTGTACATGGTGGCCCACTTCGTGTGCAATAACATAAGCAAAAGCGAAATCACCTGGCGCACCGAGTTGTTTTAGCTCGTTCATAAAGCTTAAGTCTAAATACACTTTCTTATCGGCTGGGCAGTAGAATGGACCTGATTGCGCAGAGCCTGTACCACAACCTGTTTGCGTTACATTGTTGTAGAGAACCAGTTTAGGCGGCTGATATTTACCATCTAATAGCTTATTCCAAACGTTTTCAGTACTACCAAGCACAGCTGCAACAAATTGTTTATTTTCATCATTGCGTGGTGCCGTTGATGATGAGGTATGCGATTGTTGAAGTCCCATCATGTTGCCGCCAGTAAAATGTTGATAAGCTAAAAATAAGCCACCGACAACAAGAATAATTCTGCCAATCTTGCTTCGCATTAAGAATGGGATAAAACGGAGTAAGCCGCCTATTGGCATGCCCGCTTGAGCAGGGCCTTCTCCGCGGCGATCTTCAATATTGGTACTTTGGCGGGAGTCTTTCCAGCGCATAGTGGATCCTTAGTAAACAGAATTATATCAATACAATAATGGCTCATATTTGCGTATAAGTGAGATTTTTCTTATAGGAAATATGAGCGTTGCATTTAGAGTGATAAAAAGCTGAAAAGTTCCATTATGATAGAAAAAGACAGCTCATAGGGTTGAGCTGTCTCAGTAAATTAGTTTTGCTGTGCTTGCTGTAAGATATCGATAATCGGTGCAGCTTTGTTTAGCGCACGTAGATCGGCAAATAGGGCTTTAGCTTGTGGATACTCATGGCGTAGGTAAGCAAACCATTGTTTGACGCGGTTAGGGTAATATAAGCCCTTATCACCTTTGATTTCATACTGTGAATATACCAGTAAGAGTTCTAGCACTTCTTCCCATGTCATATGAGGGGCATTGTGTTTCACCACATTACCTAAGTTAGGTAAGTTTAATGCACCACGACATACCATTAATGCATCGGTATCGGTTGCAGCTAAACAGCTTTGACCATCTTGATAATTCCACACCTCACCATTAGCAATAATCGGCAGTGTTACCTGCTGTTTTAGTTGCTTAATGTAATCCCATTTAATGGTGTCTGCGCGGTAACCATCTTCTTTGGTGCGAGCATGAACGACTAATTCGTTAGCACCCGCTTGGGCAATAGCATCAGCAATTTCAAAACATTGGCTAGGATCATCCCAACCTAAACGTACTTTCGCTGTTAATGGCTTAACTGGATTGACCGCTTCTCGGCAAGCTTTGACGATTTGGTAAATACGCTCAGGCTCTTTGAGCAGTACCGCACCACCACGGCTTTTATTTACAGCTTTTGCCGGACAACCGAAGTTAATATCAACACCAGCAGAGCCAAGCGTACAGGCTCGTTGCGCGTTTTCAGCCATCCAGTCAGGATCTTGACCTAAGATCTGTACACGTACAGGGGTTCCCGAGCGAGTTTTTCCCCCTTGATGTAATTCAGGACATAAACGATAGAACACACTGTTAGGCAATAGGCTATCAATGACACGGACAAATTCGGTGACACAGAGATCGTAGTCATTAATTTCAGTTAGCATTTCTCGCATCAAATGATCCAAGACGCCTTCCATCGGGCCCAAAATTACTCGCATAGTGGTGATTGCTCAGCTCGGTAAAAACAATATAAGGGGCGAGATTCTAGTGCGAGTAGGAGGATTTGTCACCTTTGATTTTAAATTGTACGAAGTTGATGTCCTGAAACGACAGTCTTTTCTGTAAGTCGATGTTTTTTACATGCTAATGCCATTTTTACCATGCTACGAGCCACACATTCAGCAGGGATCGGAGAAAAGTGTTTGAGTAGGCCAATAACAAGTGGATTAATTAGATCAAAAACTTGCTGTAATAACTGTTCATCACGGCGGATCTCACTGCGTTCGCCTTTTAATGGACCTGGACGGATGAAAATACAGTTATCAAATCCCATGCTATTAATGGCTTGCTCCATTTTTCCCTTGCAGCGTAAATAGTGCGAAGGTGAGTGCACACAAGCACCTAAACTGGAAATCACAATAATGTGTTGTACACCAATATTACGCATTGTTATGGCGACATCTTTAACAAGTTCCAGATCTACAGCGGCTAACCCAGCTTTACTTCCTGCTCGTTTCTTGGTGGTACCTAAACAAATAAAACCGTATTTAGGCGCTGGTGCATTATCTTCCCATTGATGAATACGTAATAAAGGATCGATAATTTGTTGGAGTTTACTACTACGCAAAGGGAGCTCTCGACGTGATAAGGCATAGATATGTGAAAAAGCCTTATTATCGAGCAGTTGGTTTAATAGTTCATGACCAACAAGCCCACTAGCGCCAGCAATAATGGCACTCAGGTTGTGATTATCCATAACACGTTCCTATAGCGTCGTTGTATCAAATAGAGTGGAATAACAAAGCGCTAGTTAAACTGAATATTGCTAGTTATGCGTTTAACTACATCAAATATCAATCAATTAATCGCTTAACAATGACAAAATTTGAGCTTGCTCTGATTCATTTAGGAACAAAATAATCAATATTCCAGTGCGTTAGTGGTATTGACGTCATTGCTGATAAACAAAGCGTGAGAGTTTTAGGTATACTTGCTGCAGAAATTATTACTGGAAAAATTCAATGAATACATTAATGACACTGTCATCTGATTGGGATGGGATGCCAGCGACTTTTATCGAAGGGGCACTATTTGCTGCAAACGCAAACCCTAAACCGATGGAACCTGAAATTTGGTTACCGGTGTTATTAACGGGTGGTGCTGCAGATGACGATGCAGTCACGCTTTCAGAAACAGATAAGGTAGCAGTATTAAACCACTTTGAAATGCAGTATCGCACAGTTAAAGCGGGTGAATACCAATTACCAACAGAGTTACAGTGGCAAGAAAACGGCGAAGCTAATACGGCATTAGCTGAATTTGCGAAAGGTTTTTTAACGGTATGGCAATATATTGAGCCAAACTGGGAAGGACAAACCGCTTCTGACGGAACGATGCGTATGCTATCGGCTTTGCTGACGACATTAATGTTATGTGTTGATGAAGTTGGCACACTAGAGCAAATGGAGCAAGCGGGTATCACGGGAATGCCAACACCGAGTGAGTTATACCCACAACTACCATTGATGTTAACAGAAGTAATGATGGCTGCAGATCAGTTACAAGTAGGGGCTGGCGCACAAGCGATTAACCCTTATAAAAATATCGGGCGTAACGATCCATGTCCGTGTGAAAGTGGTAAGAAATTTAAGCAATGTTGCGGTAAATCTGCCTAATGACTTCGGTAAAGAGAATCGTTGTTGTTGCAGGAGTGATTGAAAAAGAAGGTAAGTACCTACTTGCTCAACGTCTTGATAGTGCAAGTCAAGGTGGTTTGTGGGAATTTCCTGGCGGTAAGATTGAAGCTAATGAATCACCAGAGCAAGCTTTAGAGCGTGAACTAATGGAAGAGTTAGCGATCACTATCAAAACACAGCAATGGCTTGCTGATAGCGTGTTTGATTATGGTGATAAAATCGTAGAGCTGAAAGGCTACTTAACACATTGGTGCGAGGGAGAGATCGTTCTTAATACCCATCAAGCTATGGTATGGGTAACCTTAGCGGAATTTCAGCACTATGCGTTATGCCCGGCAGATTATCCTATTTTATCGGCATTAGAGCGACAATACGCTGTCTCATAATAGGATCTTCAGGTAATAAAAAAGCGAAGCTAGATAATATTCAGCTTCGCTTTTTTATAAATATCATGCTGTTAGTTAGGCTTTTTTGTGACCAAAGAATTGCGCAATAACCATGATTGCCCACACGGCTAAGTTAGCACCGAAAATGATCACTAACCATTGTGGCATTGATTGACCAAGGAAAGTCCAAACCACTTTTGCACAATCACCGTAAGCTTCAAACATCCAAGGTACCCAGTGATTGATTGGAGCCCAGCTTGGGAACTGAACAAATAGATCGCACGTTGCAAATGGTGATGGATTAAATTGGAAGCCAACATGCTGATGAGCAAGTACAACACCACGGTAAGCACAGTAACCCCAACCAGCTAAACCAATCCAACGGAAGACCGCATTTTGAGGAGCAATCAAACCAATAATGGCAGCAAAGCCTATTCCCATCATTGCCACTCGCTCATAAACACACATAACACAAGGTGCTAGGTTCATGACATGTTGAAAGAAAAGGGCACAACCTTCAAAGAAGATGATTGAAAGCAGTAATAGCAGCCATGCTAAACGCGTTTTTGAAAAGGTGTTGAGGTGTTGCATCATTGATACTCTACGCACTAATTATAATAAAAGAAAACCCTGATAGTTCAGGGTTTTCGTATACGTTATAACACTAATCTAACGCTGACATTCAAGCATAGCTTCAGGAAGAAGTAAATCTTCCGTCATTTTTATAGGGTTAATTAGTGAGCCAGTGCAGGAGCAGCAGATACAGCGGCTGTGCCTTC
This sequence comes from Photobacterium lucens, assembly GCF_009873615.1. GTDB lineage: Bacteria > Pseudomonadota > Gammaproteobacteria > Enterobacterales > Vibrionaceae > Photobacterium > Photobacterium lucens. The sequence goes on along the minus strand of NZ_SSMG01000044.1, from coordinate 3,574 downwards.
AGTGATCCAGCCCATGGTGTAGAACCAATCCGTCATTGGAACCAACATCAATTCAATACCAGCAAGACCAACGAAAGTCAGTACAATCGTATACGGCAATGCCATGTATACCATACGACCGTAAGATAAACGGATCAGAGGGGCAATGGCTGATGTTAATGCAAATAGGAATGCAGCTTGACCATTTGGTGTTGCGACCGAAGGTAAGTTAGTTCCTGTGTTGATTGCAACAGCTAACATATCAAACTGGCTACGGTTGATAACACCATTAAGTAACGCGGTTTTCACTTCATTAATGTATACCGTACCAACGAAAACGTTGTCTGATACCATCGATAATAAGCCATTAGCAATGTAGAACATGGTTAGCTGTGAACTACCTTCTAGACTTAGTACCCAGTTAATGATTGGTGCAAACAATTGTTGGTCGATAATAACCGCAACAACTGAGAAGAATACAGCAAGTAACGCGGTAAATGGCAGTGCTTCTTCAAACGCTTTACCAAGTGCATGCTCTTCTGTAATACCTGTAAACGAAGTCGCTAGAATAATTACGGTTAAGCCAATTAAACCTACCGCAGCTAAGTGCAACGCAAGACCAATGATCAGCCATACTGCGATAGCGGCTTGAATAACCAACTTTGCGTAATCAAGATTAGTACGTGATTTTCGCTCTTCATTATCAAAATCAACGAGGATTTGACGAACGTTTTCTGGTAATTCCGCACCGTAACCACAGATCTTAAATTTCTCTACCAGCGCACAAGTAATCAGACCACAGAAGAACACAGGGATGGTAACTGGTGCCATACGGATGATGAACTCACCAAACTGCCAGCCTGCTTGATCGGCAATGATTAAGTTTTGTGGTTCACCCACCATTGTCATCACTCCACCTAATGCTGTACCCACACCGGCATGCATAAGAAGACTACGTAGGAAAGCACGGTAGTTTTCTAAATCATCACGGCTTAGCTCTGGTACGTGATTATCATTAGTATGGTCATGATGAGAATGCGGATCTTGCCCCGATGCCACTTTGTGGTAAATGCTGTAGAAACCCACAGTGACGCTAATCACAACGGCAATAACAGTTAGGGCATCAAGGAACGCAGATAGGAAAGCGGCCATCACACAAAAAGAGAGTGAAAGTAAAACTTTAGAGCGAATGCCGATCAGTATTTTAGTAAAGATGAAAAGTAGCAATTGCTTCATGAAGTAAATACCCGCGACCATGAAGACCAACAGTAGTAATACTTCGATGTTTGCCACAAGCTCATGCTTAACTTGCTCTGGGCTTGTCATACCAATAGCAACGGCTTCAATAGCCAGTAAACCACCGGGTTGTAATGGGTAACATTTTAGTGCCATTGCTAGCGTAAAGATAAATTCGATAACTAACAGCCAGCCAGCAACAAACGGATCAACAAAAAAGAAAACAAGAGGGTTAATGATCAGAAAAGTAATGATTGCAATTTTGTACCAGTCAGGTGCCTTACCCAAAAAGTTTTTGATAAAGGCATTCCCTAGCGATATAGCCATGTTTGGATCTCTTTATTATTAGCGCAAAATAGTATGGATCTGATGTCGGCTAGATGCCTTGATTGGTCAATCAGCAGGATAATCAATAGCATCATGCCAATGATTACGGGTGTAGATTGAAGTATCAAAGTTAAACAGAGTGGTGTCGCTCTTTAAGGGTTTAACTTTCTTAGGCAGCAGCTTCCATTCGCTCCCAGTTCATCACTAATCACTCTACCGTTTAAGAGGCATTAGTCAATAAGTGATACAAAAATGCAATTGTTTTATTACATTTTCATCACATTTTGGGAGTTGAATATATCCGTCTTATAAACCGCACAGTATACAGAAAATGAGTTTCTTATTGTTAATTCACGTCAAAGATTCACGATTTTAAGTGATAGACTTAACAATATTGTTGTATTTTTAAACACCTCTTTCATGTTCATGTCAGAGTTGGTTGCGAGGTTTCTACTATTAGATAACTAGTGGTATGATGAGTGCCAATACGAGAAATACACGAAGCGAACTGGATTTTACTTAGATGGTTATTAAGGCAGATAGCCCAGCGACATTTGCTGAGAAATATATAATTGAAAGTATCTGGAATAATCACTTTCCTCAGGGATCAATTCTTCCAGCGGAACGAGAACTTTCAGAGTTAATTGGAGTAACTCGCACCACCTTACGTGAAGTTTTACAACGTTTGGCTCGTGATGGATGGTTAACAATCCAGCATGGTAAACCAACACGTGTGAATAACTACATGGATACGTCTGGTTTAAATATTCTAGATACCTTAGTGACATTAGATGGACAGGATGTTCAACGAGTATTAGCAGATTTATTGGCAGCTCGAACTGATATCAGTAGTGTGTTTATGCGTTATGCCGTGAAGGGTAATGCTGAAGAATCCAGTCAATTGATCCAACATGTGATTGAGTCAGTTGAAAGATTGCGTGAGTCTGCGAGCTTTGCTGAGTTTATAGAAAACAGCGAAGATAAAGCAGAATTACAACAAGAAGTTAAAAAGATCGTTGATAAATACGGTAAAGACGATCCTCAACTATGTGAGGAAATCTGTCTAGCGCGTGCATTTAACTATTACGACTACCGTTTATTCCAAGGCATGGCAGGTAAATCGGGTAACACACTTTACGTATTAACGTTTAATGGCTTACGTAAGATTTATACCCGTGTTGGCGGCTATTACTTCATGAAGCCAGAAGCATGTGAATTAGCATTGCAGTTCTACCGTGATTTAAAAGCCATGTGTGATGGGCATAAGCCAGAGTTGGTTGCTGATCGTATTCGTCTATATGGTCGTGAAAGTGGCGCAATTTGGTACAGTCATCGTGTAGAGATATCTAAGTACATGTATGAAGAAGAGCAGTAATGCTTTTTGAATATTGAGAAAAAAGCCGAGTGTTTATCACTCGGCTTTTTTATTGTTTTCTAGCTCAATTGTTGCTTTTCTCAACACTTAAAAGGTAAAGAAGGTTATTGATAATGAAAACTAATAACAAAAGTTGATTGTGTTGATGGCATCAATAATAATTAGACCATAATTATGTTAACAAAATGGTCATTATGACAAGCAGTGAAGTGTACAGAATTGGTCCTATTACTTACGACAGTTCCACACGAACTCTGACTCATGACAATGGACAAACAGAATACTTCACACCACGAGTGAATGATGTATTTTTATTGTTGCTCGAACACCAAGGAACTTGTGTAGAAAAAGAGTTTTTATTATCTCAATGTTGGGGAGAGGCGATTGTTTCAGAACAAGCACTCACCAATGTCATCTCTAAGCTTAGAAAAGTATTAGCCAAGCATGCTTTAGAAGCGATTACGATCATAACGGTGAGTAAATCAGGTTACTTACTGGATGTAAAAGTGGATGACAGTTTTGTTGTGCTAGAAGCTAACAAGCTAGCAAAACAACAAAAATCTCAAACGATAGAACCTTCCTTTGTATCTGATGATGTTATTACTAAAGTTCATGAAGGCGATGTAAATCAATCAGTAAAACTTAACTTTTTAAGTA
>NZ_SSMG01000428.1 GCF_009873615.1 Photobacterium lucens | reverse complement strand
GCGCCTAATCGGCGCTTTTTATTATAAGAAATTTAGTTATAGATTGTTTTCCATCGCACAGCAATCTGGACGCTCTGCAGCATCTTCTGTCGCTAGTTTAAACGCAGGTGAATATACCTCTACACGGCGGTTAGCTGCACGACCTTCCGCAGTATTGTTAGAAGCCACTGGATTTTCTTCACCCATACCCTTTGCTGTGATCTGATTTGGGTTTGCTACATACTGAGAAAGTAAATGAGCGACATTCTTTGCACGCTTTTCAGATAATTTCTGGTTATAGGCAGCAGAGCCTGTATTTGATGTATAGCCAGTAACTTCCACTGTCGCACTTGGGTAACGAGTTAAACGCTGCATCATTGGCTGAAGTTTCTGTTGATCTTCCGCTGTTAGATGATTTCCATTCACACCATAAGCAATGCTTACTGTCTCAGGTTCAATTGTGATAGTTTTTGCTTCTTGTGGTGGCGCTGTGTTTACAACAGGTTCAATAACAGCAGGCTTCGCCGCTCCCCAATTGTACACAAGGCTTAAGCCATAGAATTGAGTATCGAAGTTGTACTCTTGGTTTGTGTAACGCGGATTAGACTTAAGATCATGATATAACTGGTACTCAAGACGAGTAGATAAATGATCTGTTAATTGATATTCCACACCGGCACCTACCGTGCCAACAAGGTGCTCATCAATATCTTTAATACCATAGCCATGGAAGTCAGTAAGCATATAGCTACCACCTAACTTACCAAATACACCCCACTTATCATTCAAGTGCCATGTTGCTTTGCCTGTTAAGTCAAAAGCATGTTGCTTAATTTTATTGTGTTGGAATTTAGCTTCGCCTAACCATGTATAACCAGTTTCAACAGCAAACCAAGGCGTAATGTTGTAACCAGCAAACAAACCAGCAGCAACGTCATCTTTGTTTAAGTTAATGCCTGTTGCATCTTGGTAGTTTTGTTGAAAATTAGAGTAATGAGCACCACCAACACGTACACCAGCATAAAATGGGTTCATAGTTGCAGCAGAAGCTGCTGTAGAGATAATTAACGCAAGCGGTAATAGTGCGATATATTTTTTAGACATATTCATTTTCTTTATTATTGTTTAAATATTGAACAAATATTACATTTCAATAAATATTTGTATTAGGAATAATATTCTATATTTAATCATTCAACTAGCTTATTTATCAATAAAGTGACAATGAAATAGCCAAAATCAATAGCAAATGAAAATTACATTCACAAAGCTAATAACAAGTAATCGCAATACCTATTTCATCTGCTAGTAATTGTAATTGTTCATTTGAATCTAACTTCACTGACCAATTTATTCCACTACCAACAGCCGTTACCACATTTGCACCAGCAATAAGAGTAAGCTCGTCTATTTGTGCTTGAAGGTTAATCCTTGCATTACCATTAATACGTACAACAACTTCATGCTGTGTCGCTACTATCTTTCCTTGTTCAAATTCTATTATCATTACGGATTACTTCTTTTTATTACTCATTACAGCCATGGTTAAACGACTAGTGCAAATTAAACGCTGACGTTCATCTTTTATTTCGATTTGCCATACTTGAGTCGTTGCACCAATATGTATTGGTGTTGCGCATCCTATTACAGTCCCCTCTCTTATTGCGCGTATATGGTTAGCGTTAATATCTAAACCGACGCAATATTTATCAGTACCCACAGCTAGATTAGCGGCCAAAGAACCCAAGGTTTCAGCTAGCACGACAGATGCCCCGCCATGAAGCATACCAAGCGGTTGATGTGTACGATGATCAACAGGCATCGTTGCCGATAGTGAATGATCATCAAAAGCGGTGTACAAAATTCCTAAATGTTCAATAAGGGTCTGTTTTGATGTGGCATTTAAGCTCGTGAGGCTAAATTCTCGTTTCCAAATAGACATACTGGTTTCTCATCTCTCAACAACGCATCTCATTTAAGCAGCCAGTTTACCACTGTTCTCACAGACACAAAAAAAGCGCCTTTCGGCGCTTTTTTTTATAACTCAGAAAGAGTTAATTATTGTGCAGCTGCTGCTTCTGATTCGATTTCGAAACCAGGAGAAGTTACGTCTACACGACGGTTTTGAGCACGACCTTCAGCAGTATCGTTAGAAGCTACTGGATCTAGCTCACCACGGCCTTCGCCTTTAACACGGCTAGCGTCGATGTTGAAGTGCTTCATTAGGTATAGAGCTACAGTCTTAGCACGCTCTTCAGATAGCTTCTGGTTGTAAGCTTCTGAACCACGGCTATCAGTGTGACCGATAACTACTAGTTCTGCGTTAGGGAAGTTAACTAGACGCTGAGCGATTGGCTCTAGGCGTGCTTCGTCTTCTGCAGTTAGCTTGTCGCTGTCAAATGCGAAAGGCATTGTTACAGAGATTGGCTCAACTTGAACAGTTGTTGCTTCAACAACTTCTTCAACTACTGGTGCAACAACTGGTGCTGGAGCGCCCCAACCGTAAACTAGGCTTACGCCGTAGTAGTTTGCATCCCAGTTGATCTTAGTATCTGTACCAGTCGGCTTAGTTTCCATGTTGTGGTAGTACTGGTATTCAGCACGTGCAGATAGGTTATCAGTGAAGTGGTACTCAGCACCTAGACCTGCAGTTGCAATTAGGCTGTCATCACGGTCAGTCGCGCCAAAACCTTTAGCACGAGTGAACTGCCATGCACCACCAACTTTAGTGTACAGATCTACTTTATCAGTAGCTTGGTAAGTGAACTTACCTACTAGATCGATAGCTTGTTGCTCAATTTTACCTAGATCGTGGTGTTCGTCGTACTTAGCAGTAACTTCACCTAACCAAGTGTAACCACCTTCAATTGCAAACCATGGAGTTACGTTGTAACCCATGAAAATACCTGCAGCGAAGTCATCACGGTCGATACCGTCAGAACCGTTACCGTAAGTACCGTTTGCGTAATCTTTAGTATCGAAATCAGCGTAATGAACGCCACCAGCACGAACACCAGCGTAGAATGGGTTTTCAGTTGCTGCGTTTACTGCACCAGAAATAAGAAGTGCAAGAGGTAAAATCGCAAAACGTGCTTTAGACATGTTTTTTATCCTTTATTTTATGATTGTTGCCACTACAGGTGCTTTTTTAGATGCTTAACGTCACAAATACAAACCTAGATTTATCTTTTGCGGTGCACCTCAAAAAAACAGAGTTTAATTTAGCAAAGAAAAACACAAAAAGCTATACTAAAATATTTTTTGTAACATTTAATAAATTTAACTCGCTGTATTTTAA
>NZ_SSMG01000427.1 GCF_009873615.1 Photobacterium lucens | reverse complement strand
TTAATCATTAATATTTTATGAACAAGATATATTCAGATGAATGGTTATTTAACCGTATAACCCTCTATATATTCACCGTCGATATTGAATGATTCATGTATATTATTATTAAATGATAAACAGCATGGTTAAAATCCATCCTGATTTGGAGCGAAGTTTTCATGTCAGTATATGACACTATATGTATTATGGCTGCAATTGCGGTCTTTATTTCCATCATTAACCATAAATTTGGCCGTTTTCAAACCACGATTGCCATTACCGGTTGGTCTATTGCTATCTCACTAATTTTATTAGCATTAACTCACTTAGGTTATATTCCTGTAAATAAAGAAAATACCTTAATTGAACTCATTCAACATGTTAAATTTGAAGACTTCCTATTAAAAGGCGTATTAGGCTTCCTATTATTTGCTGGCGCTCTCAATATCGACCTGAACCATTTAAAAGATCAGAAGTTTGAGATCACTTTTCTCGCTTTAGCAGGCACTTTATTCTCAACATTTTTTATTGGTATCGTTCTTTGGTTAATATTTAACCTTATCGGTATTGATTTAAATTTCATCTATTGCTGTTTATTTGGTGCTCTTATTTCACCTACCGATCCAATCGCTGTACTTGCTATTGTGAAAAAATTAAACGCACCACAGCGTATTTCTACTCAGATCGAAGGCGAGTCATTATTTAATGATGGTGTTGGTCTAGTTATCTTTGTGACTATTTTTGAAGTTGCTTTCGGAAACACAGCCCCTACTGTTTCAGGAACCGTAATGCTGTTTATCCGTGAAGCCCTTGGTGGTATTGCCTTTGGTGCTGTACTGGGCGGTATTTTCCATTACATGATCAAAAGCTCACATGACAACATGTTACGCCTGATCTTAACCATGCTCATTCCAACTGCTGGCTATGTGATTGGCGAACATTTAGAAGTATCAGCACCACTCGCTATGGTGGTATCCGGTATCATCATTGGTAATATCACTCGTCAATACATCTCAGAGCAATCATCTGAACAGATGGCGCACCTTTGGGAATTAGTTGATGAAATTCTAAATGCGGTATTATTCCTACTGATCGGCTTTGTCATGATCACATTTAGCTTCCATAGCATTGATATTATTGCAGTTATTATTGCTATCCCATTAGTACTTTTAAGCCGTTACTTAAGTATTCGTCTGTCGTATGTGGGCTTTAGTCATTTTCGTCAATACAACCCAGAATCAGTTAAGATCCTCACATGGGGTGGTCTACGTGGTGGTTTAGCATTAGCAATGGCAATGGCGATCCCAGCAGGTATTGTTCTACCGTCACACCCAGATGTAGATGTGAAAGAAATCATCGTATTAATGACTTATGCCATTGTAATTTTCTCGATCCTTGTACAAGGTTCGACTATTACTCCAATGATTTTAAAAGCGAAAGAAGCGGACAATAAACCGTTCTAAGGAGAGACAATGTATTGGATCCATCATCATCACCTTTTAATTGCCTTTATTGGGTTAGCTGCTGCATTTGGTGTTGGTGTGTTTGGACTATATAAACAAAAATAGTATCAAATACTGATTAAAACATTTCCGCTCACTTCAACTAAAGAGATAAACAATGTGTTGTTTATCTCTTTCTTTATCTAGCACCACGCTAAGCATAACGAGTATTGACACTAACGTTACATCAGATCATTTGTTTATTGCTCTGAGTCATTTATGCTTTTGCTCCCCTTTTAAAGTGTAGATACCATTAATGAGTCACAGTAAAGAAAGTCTAATTCCGTTAGGTGCACGCTTTATGCTGCTATCAGCATTAGGCTTTGCCCTCATGTCATCAACCGTAAAATATGTCAGTCAGCTTGGTATTCCTGTTTTTGAAATCGTGGCTGCTCGCGCTTTTGTTTCATTGATAATTAGTTATCTCGACATAAAACGTAAGGGGATCTCTGTTTGGGGCAACAACAAACCTTTGCTGGTTGTACGTGGACTTGTCGGAACGATTGGACTGTCTTGCGTCTACTATGCAGTAACAACACTGCCATTAGCTGAAGCGACCATTTTGCAGTATATCAACCCAGTGTTTACTGCCATTCTCGCGGTGATATTCTTAAAAGAGCGAGTACAACTCTCTACCCTTATCTGCATTGTACTTAGCTTGTTGGGTCTATTCTTCATCGTCAATCCAACCACGCTCCATTCAGGTGGCTCACATCTTGCGATGTTTAGTGTGATGATTGCGATAATTGGCGCTTTCGTCAGTGCGATTTCTTATATTATTGTTAAAAAACTCAGTAGCACTGAGGACAGCTCGGTGATCATTTTCTACTTTCCTCTGATCACACTACCACTATCTATTTTGGTTGTAAGCCAAGACTTTGTAATGCCCGATCTGACAACGACTTTATTATTGATCTTGGTAGGTATCTTCACTCAAGTCGGACAACTAGGCTTAACCAAAGCAATGCAAATACAAACGGCTGGTAAAGCAACAGCCTACTCTTATGTTCAAATAGTGCTATCTATCATTATTGGCTTTATTGTGTTTAACGAAGTGCCTTCTATTTGGACGTATATTGGTGGCGGCTTGATTATTGCTGGCGCCTTCGTCAATTTGTTTGGTCACAACATTATGCAAGCGATAAAACGTCGTTCATTCTAGATTCAGCACACATTTTGAAACACAATAAACCATAGCCATTAACAATCCCTTAATGATAACCTCATTAAGGGATTTTTTATGGTAACGGAAGATCATAACCCGCAAAGACTTTATCAGACTCAGCAGGATGCGATGATGATTGAATGTTTCGAAAATCGGCTCTGGTACCAAGAGCAAGCTACTAAACAAAATGGCATGCTCAACAATAGTAAAATGACAGTCATCAAACTCAATGATGATCGGCTATTTATTCATAATCCTATTGAGCTATCTGAGCCACTTAAAGTGCAACTAAGTCAGTTAGGCGACATTGCTGCAATTGTGACTCCTAATAAAAATCACCATCACTTTTTATCAGAATGGTGGCTTGCCTACCCTAATGCCTATTTTTTTGCTGCACCGGGATTACAGCAAACTCGTGGGGATCTCACCTTTGATGATGTTCTACGTCAATACACTCCAGCACTATGGCAAGGACAATTACTGCAAACCTTGATCAGAGGAAATGATAATTTTGAAGAAATTGCCTTTTGTGATCCTGAATCTCAAACACTTATTCTTGGTGATACGCTTGCTTGGATGATCGAACAAAAACACCCATTTAATTTAGGCTACGCGCTGTTTAATGGCTGTTACTTCAGCCCCGCTATGCCCCTTTTATTACGCCTAAGTTATACCGAGAAAAAATACCTAAGACAGTCAATTCAGGAGATCTTAACCTGGCCTTTTGAGCGCATTATTTTTTCAAAAGGAAAGGTAGTCGAGCACAATGGCAAGACAATATTTGCCGATGCATTTCGCTGGTTGTTTCAGCAGTAATTAACCACAAGCATAACCTAAAGTACGATATTCACAGCAAGCACAATGATTTGTCATAGCTATGACTTGCATTTAAATAATCGCTCAATGTGATTAAAAATTCATCCACGCAAGGTAAAATGTGAGCTAGATCAATACAGATTTACAATCTAAAGCGCATAGTATTCGGATAAAGACAATAAAACGTGTCGAACTCATTCGGCAGTAACATTTGGAACCATACTATGAGCCCAGCTAAAATTTATTTGCGTGATCTTATCGGGCTAGCTGTTGTTGGTATGTTTATATTAACAGCGCTTGGCGTTATTTTTTCAATTGTTGGTGTTGTACACTACTTGACCAATGCCAATCATTTAGTTGCGCAAGATATTCGACTTGCCATTACTCATCTCGTGTTTATTGTGCCAGCCTTACTGTTAGGCTATGCCATTAGTCGTCCTCAATGGATTGCTGCAACAAAACAATACCGCATCGAAAAAGCGCGTAAAGAATCCGCATAAACATGCATTAGAGAAAAGAGCCTGACACTGAAGTGTCAACATTCATTGGTACTGTATCTTTCTTTACCTGTGTTTGTGAGGCTCTTTTGCTTAATGCTCAACGATACTCCATTACCAAACATCTACCTGAGTTTACTCAACTCGAAACGTTAATTGATCGCTTACATCAATACCCATTCGCTACACCATTTAGCTATAAAGTTTTAGCCAATATTCCCAGTCCTCTGCATTTCTCAGACTACACAGCAAAACACTTTCCGCTTTATGCTATTCACTTAGGTACACGCTCACCCACTGCGCCATTAATGCTTTTTGTTGGTGGCATTCACGGACTAGAGCGCATTGGTAGCCAAGTATTACTGTCATACCTACATGCCATCACAGAGCGATTAGTATGGGATCGGAATTTACAACACACGCTTCAACATATTCACCTCGTATTTATTCCCTTAGTTAATCCTGTCGGCATGGCTAAGTGCTATCGCTCAAATGGCAATCATGTTGATCTGATGCGCAATGCACCTGTTGAATGCAGTGAAAAAGCGCCTTTGTTAGTCGGTGGACACCGTTTGTCACCTCATATTCCTTGGTATCGAGGGCAAGAGGGACAACCAATGGAAATTGAAGCGGCGGCGCTTGCAAATTATGTGATTACACTGACCCAACATCGACCAGTGACACTGTCACTCGACTGCCATTCAGGCTTTGGCGTAAAAGATAGGCTATGGTTTCCTTATGCGCATAGCGCCATTAAACCTTTTCCTTACATTGGTGACATCTACCATTTGAGAGATAAATTTTCGACCACCTACCCCAATCATAATTATGTATTTGAACCACAAGCACTACACTACTTATGCCATGGTGATTTATGGGATCACATCAGTGAGCAATGTTTAATACAGCAACAATCCATATTACCGCTAACATTAGAAATGGGATCATGGCGCTGGATAAAAAAGAATCCGCTACAACTCAGACAATCACTTGGGATCTTCAACCCTATGCGTCCACAGCGTGTTCAACGAGTCTTACAAAAGCATATCGTGCTGATGGATTTTTTGATCAATGCCACTGCAAATTATGGTGCGTGGTTTAAACATAAAGATAACCATCACTATCATCAACAGGCAATCATGCGCTGGTATTCACAGCCATAAAAAACATTAGTGACGAATGACATGACAAAAAGACGTACAATCATCTTATTAAGAGGATTATTCCGTGATCAATTTCACTGGGGTGCGTTTGTTCATCGCTTGAAAGAAAACTTTCCCCACCATGATATTTTATGTCTTGATATTGCAGGTAATGGTATCCGTCATAAAGAATCCACCCCTGAAACATTGGATGAGATAGCCAAAGATCTTCATCACCAATTTGTTGAATTACGACACACAGGTGATGATAGTGCAGATATTATTGCGATCTCTATGGGAGGTATGATCGCCCTAAAATGGATGGCGCTGTATCCTAACGATATAAATAAAGCTTTATTGATCAATACCAGCACCCAATCATTGTCCCCCTTTTACCAACGCTTACGTTGGCAACGTTATTTCGATTTACTTCATATCCTCGTGCTACCCAATTACAAACAAGAGGAAAAAGTCATCCGCCTGACATCAAACCGTTTATGGAGTCTTGAAGAGCTCGCGGCTATCACACATCAATGGGCAAATTGGAAAGCTGAACACCCTATTTCATGTACTAATATGTACCGCCAAATCAATGCCTGTCGCCAGTTCAGACTATGTAAACAACCGCAACATGCAATACATATACTCGCAAGCCGCTGCGATAAATTGGTTAACTATCAATGTAGCCTAAAACTTGCCAAACACTGGTCACTGCCAATCACCATTCACCCGAATGCTGGTCACGATATTCCTCTTGATGATCCTGAGTGGGTCAGCTTGCAAGCTAAATACTTTTTCTAATTACCGTTATGATTAAATGCCATTAACGCTATCTATTTAAAGAAGCTACTGCGTAGTAACTCAATCATGGCTCGCGTTTTTTCAGGGATAAAACGTCGTGATGGGTAAACCAGTGTCATCACAATATCTAGCTCAAACGTATCATGCATAACAGGGATTAACTCCCCACGTGCAACTTGCTCTTTAAACAGGACAATCGGAAGTAGCGCAATACCCCGACCGGTTTCTGTTAGCTGCTTAATTAAACCAAAATCTTCTGACACTAGCCGCAGATTCATTCCATCGGGTAACAAGGCTGATGTGTATCGACTTGATAGGATCGGATGCTGGTAAAGTTCATCCATTGTGCCCGGTAACTCCGCAGATTCAAGGTACTTAGGCGAACAAAATAAACGGTTAGAGGATGACAATAATGTTTGTTGCACATAGTCTTCATTGATCACATCAACAACATTAGGCAGCAGTTGCAGATCGATATTTTCTCGCTTGAGATCCACGCTCTCATGGCGATGCACAATGTCTAATGTTACATCAGGAAACTGTGCCGAATAACTGTCTAATAAATCGAGGAATACTGGTGATGCGACAACTGCAGCTGGTATCGCAATTTTCAGACGACCACTAAATGCATGCTGTTGATTCTCAAGTAAGCTGACCGCTTGCGTAACATCATTCAAGGGTTGATTAATATACTGATAAAACAAACGACCATTTTCTGTTAATTCAATTTGGCGTGTGGTACGAATTAACAATTGGCAGCCTAATGCTTGCTCTAGTTCTTGAATGCGACGACTTATTTTTGAACGCTGCATTGAGTGTGCTTTAGCCGCTGCACTTATCCCCCCATGCCTTACCGTTAACATGAATAGGTAAATATCATCGAGTGACGCTTTCATGACTCACCATTGTCCTAAAAATGAATCATAAGTGTAATATTTATCAATCTTTTTAATCAAATCTGTACTCAATATAATAATGTGATAAAGATCACTATAATGAGAAAAGTATGGCTAATACAGACACAACATTTCGTCGCTGGATGAAAAGCCTCATCATTTTATTCCTTATTTTCCTAGGCTATATCATTGTTGCAGATAGACATATTCCCCTTACAACGGAAAGCCGCGTTCGTGGATATGTGGTACAAATTGCACCAGAAGTGTCAGGTAATATCACATCCGTTGAAATTAAAAATAATCAAAAAGTCACTAAAGGTGAGGTGCTGTTTACCATTGATCCAAGTAAATATGAATTAGCGGTTGATCGGGCAAAATTGGCATTACAACAAGCTAAAGAGCAAGAGATATCATTAGTTGCACAATCTAAAGCCGCGCAAGCGAATGTTGCGACAAGCAAAGCAAACTATGATAACGCCCATAGTGAATATAATCGTATTAACCAATTGGCAGCTAAGAAGTTAGTGTCTGTTTCTATGCGAGATACCGCATTAGCGAAAGATCGTAGCTCGCTTTCAACATTACACGCAGCACAGCAACAATTACTGAGTATTCAAGCAAAATTAGGTAAAAACCCTAATGAAAGCACCATGGTTATGTCTGCAAAAAATGCGCTAAAACAAGCAGAGTTAGATCTTGCCCATACAAAAATCACAGCGCCAAGTGATGGCGTTATCACCAACTTACAGCTCGATGTCGGCACGATGGCAAGTGCTAACCACCCAATGCTGACTTTTATTCCAACTAACTCTATGTGGGTTTCTGCAGATTTTCGCGAAAAGTCTACTGCATTAATCAACAAAGATTCAGTTGCCTATGTTGCTTACGATGCACTACCGGGACAAGTGTTCAACTTCCACATTGCCAACCGTGATTTTGGTGTTGCTGCTGCACAGGAAACCCCAAATGGTCAGTTAAGTGCTGTTGAAGTGAATAATCGTTGGGTACGTGATGCACAACGTGTTCGCGTTAACCTTAATAGTGATACACCACTGCCAAAGCAACTGTTTATTGGCTCTCGTGCTACCGTGGTTATTTACCCAGATAACAACCCTGTATGGCAAACACTAGCAAGTCTCCAAATTCATCTAGCTAGCTGGCTACACTACATCTACTAACCGCTGTGCGATCACTCATGAAATGATCGCCCTTTCTCATCTCTTGATTTAGGAGAATTACATGAAAACAATGCGGATTTGGTTCGGATGCGTATTAGGGCTTGCGATCAGTATGATCTTTGGTTGGCCGTACGGTTTTTTCACCGCTTTACTTCCTATTATGGTGTTGATGAATGCTGAGCGATGGACGCCCTCTATCATCATCCAGTTGATTGTTGGTATTGTTTGGACAACATTACAAGTCACCGTCATTTCAGGATTTTTACAGCCTTACCCATTACTCATGACCGTTGCTGTTGGGCTTATGCTGCTGGGTAAATGTATTGCGATGACCAATCCTAAAACCTATTTGTTTGGTTTTTCAGGCTTATTAATTGGCTCAATCATGTTTAACTTTGGCAGCTACACAGGGTTTGATATTGAAGATTTCAGCATCACGTTATGGATGTGTGGATTAGTCACCGCCCCTATTACTGCACTGGCTTATTTTTTATTTCCAGAACCAACATCAGAACAATCTGCGCCACCAGCAGCGAGTAATGCTCAGCGTGTTGATCGCATTGGTATGATACGCCAAACCGCATTAGGTTGGATTGTCGCCATGATTGCTTTCTTATTGTTCCAATTTGGTGACTTACAAGATTCACTATCAGCTCAAGCATCGATCTTTATTGTGCTTGCCCCAATGACGCTCATCGGCTCAATGGCAGTAGCGAAAATCCGTATTACGGGCACATTTCTTGGCTGTTTAGCTGGAATGATCATTCAGCTTGGTCTTTACTCTTGGATCAATAATGGCATCTTGTTTTTAATGGCGTATGCCATTGCAGCTGGCTTTTTCTGTCGCTGGATTGCACAAGGTTCAATTAAATCAAGTATTGCATTTTCCGCAATGTCAGCGTTAACCGTACCGCTAACAACCGCTTTAATACCTGAAAAGAAAGATGCGTTCTTCTCGATTTTATATCGTTTTAGCTCGATCTTTGTTGCTGTTGTACTTACTTCTTTAGTGATTTGGATAACCCATCATTTCTTAGTGCGCATCATCAAAGCACCTAACGAGCAGTTTTAATCCCCCAACAAAAAACAGCTAAGTGGTCATGCTTAGCTGCTTATGTTTTATCGTAAAATTAACGAACTAATCGTCTGTACTATGTCCACTTTCATTATGCTCACTTTCATCGTGTGAGCCATGTTCTTCACCATGTTCGTGATCACCATCAGACGAACCAGACTCTTCTTCAACTAATGGCTCTTCCCCATCACTATCAGTCGTTCCTTCTGCGTCATCAGCTGAGCCATCATGATCATGTGATTCTGTTTTTTCCATATGCTGTCCATCAGATGCATGATCAGCACCACCATGATCGTCAGCAAAAGCACCGAATGACATCATTAAAGCAAATAAAAATAATATACTCTTCATCAATAAAATCCTTAGTTATCAAAATGATCTCTACCTATGCCACAAAGCCAGCGTCCATTAGCTGCGTTTAACACCCATAAAAGAAAACCAGTCACCATTCTTTTTTGTCGTTATCCCTATTACCTTTCCATCATCGTGGCTGTATTAAGTAGGTATAAGTCAAAAAAGAAAAGTCGCAACACAACGAATGATATAAATCGTTTCATCGTCACATTACATTTTTGATGGTTATATAGATTAAGTTATGGCTAGATCACTGGTGTAAAAAGTGGGATATAACGCAAAAGGTAAAATAAATATCTAGAATGAGATAATGGAGGGTAAACAACATGAGTAAATATTTTGCTGCATTTTTGGTTGATTTATTAATAGTTTTTCGCTTTTTATACCTTTGCAGAAAA
>NZ_SSMG01000426.1 GCF_009873615.1 Photobacterium lucens | reverse complement strand
TTGTGCTAATTTTCTTCCCACAGCTTGTTGAGTACATTGTGATTTTTTACTTTCGATTAGTTCAATAAGTAATTTTTAGGGAATGACGTTAACAATTTAGGAATAAAAATGAAAAAGAATGCACTTGGCTTACTTGTAGCACTGTCTGTTTTAGCACCTGTGGCAGCGCAAGCTGCGGTTCAACTACCAGAAGGTACGCAAGAAATTGGTATTTATGGTAAAGCGAAATTAGGCAGTGGCTGGGATGTAAACCTAACAGGTTCTTACGGTTACTTTGTGCAAGATAACTGGGAAGTGGGTGGTACAACTTCTATTCATGCACAAGATGCAAATGATGCATTTACTGGTAAAATTGGTGTGTTTACCGAATATAACTTCGTGAACTCAACAAACTGGGTTCCTTACGTTGGTGCAGCTACACAGCTTGCAGGCCTAACTTACAATGAAGAAGATGGTTCTGAAGGTAACATTGGTAAAGATGGTAGTTCTTGGGCACTTAACGTTAAGTTAGCCGCTGGTGTTAAATACTTTATCAATCCAAACGTAGCATTGACAGGTGAAGTGAACTACAACATCGCTACTGATGATATTGAGTTCTCTGGCGATAAAGCGAAAGATAGTTTAACAAACATCGTATTTGGTACTCGTTTCTACTTCTAAACGAAGTGAAATCAGGTTTAAAAGGCCCGCTTCGTGCGGGTCTTTTTGTATTACAACAATAGTATTTAGCTAAGCTGAAGGATATTAAAAGACGATATTCTTTAAATATGACTGCTGACCTGTATAAAAAACAACCTGGCGTGAAGTTGATACTGAGTGTAAAGCGGTTAATTACTTATCACTTGTAGCATTAGGCTTTAATTAGTGCTTCATTCTACCACTTTAAAAT
>NZ_SSMG01000425.1 GCF_009873615.1 Photobacterium lucens | reverse complement strand
GTCATATTGAACACAGTAAATTCAGTAATAACAACACTATGGATAGGTTATGACTTCGAGTTTCACGGAAATAGAACAAGAAAAGTGGAACAACATAAAAGTGCTCATCGTTGATGATCAGCTTTCGTGTGCGCAATTGGTCAAAAGTGTTTTAGACAAAATCGCAATTAAAGCCATAGATATCGCCACTTGCTACCAGCAAGCCTTGCAGCTGTGTCAAAACCATCGCTACGATATTGTTTTATTTGATTTTCACCTCAATCAAAACATCAATGGTGGTGAACTGCTCACCTTGCTGCGTAAGAAAAATATTATTACTTCAAATTGTGGTGTGATTTTTTTCTCTGGCGATCGCTCACCCGAGGTTATTTCAACCACAATGGGCATCGATCCTGATTGTTTCCTCACGAAACCCATTAATGTCGGCACACTAAAGCAGCGAATTAGAAACGTTTATCATGTTTGCTTACAAAGAAAGCCTATTTATGACGCCTTAGATCAAAACAATATTGAGCAAGCGATTCAACTTTGCCGCCAATTATTACGAGAACAAGGCCATAACCTTCATATTGAGACTCTATTACTTGATCTTTTGATAGCGCAGAAACAATGGCAACAAGCAGAACAATTACTTACGCTTTTTAAGCAACGGTCTCAACATCACAAGCTTGCTTTAATCGAAGCTCGACTCGCAGCCAAACAAGGTAATAGCAAAGAAGCAATAAGACAGCTGCAATTGTTGATCAAACAAGTACCTCTGTGTGTCAACGCCTATGATGAATTAGCACATCTCTATCAACAAAATAAGCAATTCGAAAGTGCATTAGATATAGCCCAACAAGGGTTAGCACTAACTCCAACGATCCCACATCGTGCCTTACTGGTTGCTCAGCTTGCTGCTGATATGAACGAAATAGAGATCTTTCTCCAAGCAGGAAAGACACTCTCAACTCACTTGCCAATCATCGATAATCTATGGTTGGTTCACTTTGCTGAATACACCGCTATTTTTGAGCAAATCTATGCAAACCAACTATCAAGTCAGCATAGCTATCGACTACAAAATGAAATCAAGCAGATCCATCAATTTGCTACGCAGCGACTACAGGAAACGCAATGTCATCTGCTCGATGCTTTCGCTAATGTGGTGATGGCAAGAATTAATTATACCGATCAACAAATCACCAAAGCGAAAAGACGTCTATTTCAAGGGCTTAAACCTTTTTTTGGTGTAATGCATCAAGCACCGTCCATTGTGATGATAGATGCACTACCTATGCTGATCAGTTTTGGCGAAACCCGTTTAATTGGCGAAATATATCAGGTGCTAATGACTCGTTCAGAGCTCGATGGGCATAGCCAATACCGCTTAAGTCAACTCAAAGAAAAACAGCTGATCATCGAAAATATTCGATTACTGGTCAGCCATTTAGAAACAGCAAAAGCCCATTTAGCGCAAGATCCACAACGCGCTAGCGCACTGTATCAAACTATTTTGCATGACTATCCATTATGTAGTGAAGCGATGCTTGGTTATTGTGATAGCTTGCTAAATCAACAACACTATCAACATCCTGAAGTTATTGAATACATCAAGCAACTTAAAGTGCTACCACTTCCTGTGCCTCTTGCTCATTGGAGGAGTACTATTGTCACCAAACAATCCTCATCCCAACCACAAGTGATCAATCATCTTGGCTCAAATATATGAAAAAAGCCTAGCATATCAACATACGCTAGGCTTCTAACTTTAACTGGTTATTACTCTACAAATTTATAGAGAGTATAACTAGCGAATAAAGCGGTTATAGATAAATAGCAGTACTAATGCACCAACTGTAGCAACAACGATTGTACCAACAAAACCTGATGCACCAATACCTAGTAAAGAACCTAGGAAACCACCAGCAAAAGAGCCCGCAATACCTAAACCACATGTAGCAAGCCAACCGCCGCCATCATTTCCAGGCATCAACCATTTAGCTAGCGCACCAGCAATAAGACCAACAATAATCCAAGTGATTATAGACATTACATTCTCCTTAGTATTTAACAGTAATAACACTATTACCGTGTAATCTTCATCCGAATACTATTTAAAACAATATGTTGTAGTATTTCGTACTCATCCAGCATAGACCTGATAAAAGACCTAATAC
>NZ_SSMG01000424.1 GCF_009873615.1 Photobacterium lucens | reverse complement strand
AAGTTTTTTAATTTTCTATATAAATCTGCATTATTACTTTCTCATAATATTTAGGCTGTCATCTTAGGGTAATATTACTCCCATGTATTCAAGGGAGTAATTATGAAATTCCGAACAGATATAAACGGCTTAAGAGCGATTGCTGTTATTGCCGTTGTTTTATTTCACTTCAATCCTGCATGGGTTCCTGGAGGCTTTGCAGGGGTTGATGTTTTCTTCGTAATATCTGGTTTTTTGATGACAGGTATCATCTTTCGTGGGCTAGAGAACCATAACTTTTCTATTATCAATTTTTATATTGCTCGTGCTAATCGTATCATTCCAGCATTATCAGTCGTTTGTCTTGTACTGCTAGCATTTGGCTGGTTCTATCTTGCTCCATTGGATTACAGAGTACTAGGTAAACATGTTGCTAGTAGTTTAGGTTTTATCTCGAATGTAGTTTATTGGCGTGAGTCTGGTTACTTTGATTCAGCATCACATAGCAAGTGGTTACTTCATACATGGTCTTTATCGGTAGAATGGCAATTCTATATTATTTACCCTGTACTATTGGTGTTACTCAAAAAATGCCTGTCACTGACAAAGATTAAGCGTTTGCTTGTTGTATCTACTGTGTTCGGTTTTATCTTTAGTGCCTATGTTACCTATCGTTGGCCTGATCCTGCGTATTTCTTGTTTCCTACACGTGCATGGGAAATGATGATGGGTGGACTTGCATTTATTTATCCATTACAAAACGTTAAAAAAACACATAAAAAGTATCTAGAGTGGGCTGGCATTATGTTAATTTTGTCTTCCTATTGGTTTATATCAAAAGATAATTTATGGCCGGGTTACTTAGCATTAATTCCTGTAATGGGTGCTTATTTAGTTATTATTGCTCATCGCAGTGATAGTGAGATTACTAATAATATCATCATGCAGAAAGTAGGTTCGTGGTCTTATTCTATATATTTATGGCATTGGCCAATTGTTGTACTTGGCTATTATTTGGAAGTACCGCATTGGGAATGGATTGGTATCCCTGTATCCGTAATTTTGGGTTTTTGTAGTTATAAGTTTATAGAAGGTATTAAGCTACCGACGCTATCTTCTATGTCTGTTAAATCTATAGCATCATTTAAACCATTATGGATGGTTGCGGTTGTTGGTTTAATGTCTACTTTTGTTTATGCAAAACATGGTATTCCGACTCGAGTATCTGCTGATGTTTTAAAAACAGAGAATTTATCTAAAGGGGCTAAAAAGGAATTAGAAGGTTGTTTTTATTTTCCTAATGATGACTATGATGGAAAGCCTTGTATTATCGGTAATAAAGCGAATATATCAGCAGTTATTATTGGTGATAGTCATGCTTTGTCACTTTCCGAAAGTTTATTAGATCAGTTTGATTTGAAGAAAGAAGGTGTTGTTGGCTATTACCGCGCATCATGTCCTTTTATTCTTAATGTAAAAAATAAGTCTCATCATAATTTCAATTGTACTAAGAG
>NZ_SSMG01000423.1 GCF_009873615.1 Photobacterium lucens | reverse complement strand
ATTATATGTTTACCTGTATTTATACAGTGTTTTTATACTTGAGTTTCTGAATTTCAGAACCAATTATAAGCCTGGCTTATTTATCTCTTGTTTATATTCATGTGATGACTTTTACCTCTTCAATTCTTCGCATTATCATGCTGCCAACATTAAGTACCTGGATTCGAGTCAGGTATTTAAACTTAATCATTAAGATAAAGGTACTTAATGCTCTACACGTCAAATTTAGCTTAACGTCATGCTTAGAATTTAAGTTAGCTAGTAACAATGTAATGTTGTTTTTCGCTTCAATATTAGTTAGTTAAGACCCAAAGGGGGCTGTTGGCCAGCAAGGTTAATAGTTGTGGTCTCTACATTGTGAGTGATGTTTGGTGTTCAAACTCACGATGTGGTTAAACTAATATTGAAGCTATTTTTTTATCTGTCATTTAGCTTCTTTCACTATCATTTCTGTTATTGACATTACAAAGCGTCTATCCACAATGTAAACAGTTATTTATTGTTGGATATGAACTATGAGCGATCTTTTTTCTCTCGCTTCTGAATATTCTCCCTCCGGTGATCAACCGACAGCGATTGAACAGCTGGTAGATGGACTTGATTCAGGGCTTGCACATCAAACATTACTTGGGGTTACTGGCTCGGGGAAAACATTTACCGTGGCTAATGTTATCGCTCAAGCTAACCGACCAACATTAATCCTAGCACCCAATAAAACCTTGGCTGCGCAATTATATGGTGAGATGAAAGAGTTCTTTCCTAATAATGCGGTTGAGTATTTTGTTTCTTATTATGATTATTACCAACCTGAAGCGTATGTACCGACCACCGATACCTTTATTGAAAAAGATGCTTCGGTGAATGCGCATATTGAGCAGATGCGACTTTCTGCGACCAAAGCCTTAATGGAGCGTCGTGACGTCATTATTATTGCATCGGTATCCGCGATTTATGGTTTAGGTGATCCTGATTCTTACCTAAAAATGATGCTGCATGTTCGTCGTGGTGATTTCTTAGATCAGCGAGACATTCTGCGTCGCTTGGCTGAATTGCAATACACACGTAATGATGTGGCATTTGAGCGTGGTACATTTCGTGTTCGCGGTGAAGTGATTGATATCTTCCCCGCAGAATCAGAAAAAGAAGCGATTCGTTTAGAGCTTTTTGATGATGAAGTGGAATGTATTTCTTCTTTTGATCCGTTAACGGGAGCCGTGATCCAACGTGATCTCCCTAGAACGACCATTTATCCTAAAACCCACTACGTGACACCTCGTGAGAAAATTCTAGAGGCAATAGAAGGGATCAAAAAAGAGCTTGATGTGCGTAAAGAGCAGTTCATTGCCAATAACAAGTTGGTTGAAGAGCAGCGTATTAGCCAACGAACTCAATTTGATATCGAGATGATGAACGAGCTGGGCTTTTGCTCTGGTATCGAGAACTATTCACGTTACCTCAGTGGTCGAGCTGAGGGTGAGCCGCCACCAACTTTATTTGACTACTTGCCTGCTGATGGCCTGCTGATCATCGATGAATCCCACGTTACAGTTTCGCAAATTGGAGCCATGTACCGTGGTGACCGCTCACGTAAAGAAAACTTAGTGGAATACGGTTTTCGTTTACCATCAGCACTTGATAACCGCCCTATGAAATTTGAAGAGTTTGAGTCTTTAGCCCCTCAAACGATTTATGTTTCTGCAACGCCCGGTAATTATGAGCTAGAGAAGTCTAGTAACGATATCGCTGAGCAGGTTGTACGTCCTACAGGGTTGCTTGATCCTGAAATTGAAGTGCGTCCTGTAGCAACACAGGTTGATGATTTGCTCTCGGAAATTCATATTCGAGAAGCGAAAAATGAACGTGTGTTAGTGACGACTTTAACCAAACGCATGGCAGAAGACTTAACGGAATATCTAACTGAGCATGGTGTTAAAGTACGTTATTTGCATTCTGATATTGATACGGTTGAACGGGTTGAGATCATTCGAGACTTACGTTTAGGTGAGTTTGATGTGTTAGTGGGCATTAACTTATTACGAGAAGGCTTAGATATGCCTGAAGTGTCGTTAGTGGCAATTTTAGATGCAGATAAAGAAGGCTTCTTACGTTCTGAGCGTTCTTTGATCCAGACTATTGGTCGTGCGGCTCGGAATATTGAAGGTAAAGCTATTCTGTATGGGGATCGTATTACAGGCTCAATGGAACGTGCAATTAATGAAACACAGCGTCGTCGTGAGAAACAAACAGAATACAACCTTAAACATGGCATTACTCCTCAGAAACTGAATAAGAAAATCGGTGATATTCTTGAGTTAGGTGGCACTAACCCACGTGCGAAATCACGCAATAGAGCCGCTGAACTTCATAAAGTCGCTGAAACGAAAGGCACTTATTCAACTCTGACTCCGCAACAATTAGAGTCACAAATTCAGGCTCTAGAAAAGCAAATGTATGATTTTGCACAGAACCTTGAATTTGAACAAGCCGCAGAAACCCGCGATAAGATCCAAAAGCTACGTGAGCAGTTTATTGCTAACAGTTAGTGCATTCCTTTGTTGTTTTCACTGTTTGTGTTGAGTGGAAATTAAGGCAAAAAAAAGCCAACCGAGAAAGGAGTTTCGGTTGGCGTCATTGTTTTAGTGAAAAAATCCACAAACAACGTCAGTTGGCTAGGTTGACTCTAAATTTTAGAGTCGATTTATATAAAGCAGATAGTGTGCCAACTTTTTTTATCTTCATTTTTTTTATAAATCCGCATTTTTACTGTCTTTGACTAGCACTTATTTGTTTGCGCTAATGC
>NZ_SSMG01000422.1 GCF_009873615.1 Photobacterium lucens | reverse complement strand
GGCTTAGTTGGAATTAACCTTGGAATGAAAAAGCACGTTGATCTTTTTTATAAAAACATAACGGAGCAATGGGGAAATGCCCATAGTTTACGTACTATCTGTGAATTGACTTGTCGCAATCTCATGGAGTTTTTTGATGTCCAGCATTGTCAGATCATCGTTGCCTACAAAGGACAGTGGCACTCATTACTGCAGTTAAATGAAACAGGTATCCAATACAGTTTCCCTCCTGTCACCATTAACGAAGATACTCACCCTGATATTTACAACACCATTACTGAACAAGACAATAAACAACCTTTTATTTCCTCTAGTAACGATTTTCATCGTGCTTGGCTACCGCTGTTTCGCCGTGAACAACGCATTGGTTGGCTACTGATTGATTTCCCTCATGCCGCTAAAGTTGATCTTCAAGCTCTAGGGCAATTACGGACATTACTAGCCTCAGAAATTGATGCAGATCTGCTGTCACAGACCATAAAAAGTGAACATAATAACCGTCGCCATGTTGAGCAGGAATTGAAAAATAGCCAGCATGAACAAGGTTTACTACTTGAACAGTTACAAGCCATGCACAGTATTTCGTTTATGTTATGGCGAACTAAATCCATCAAAGAGATGCTGTTTATCGCAGTCGATGAAGGCAAAAAGCAACTCGAAATTGACCGTATGGCAGTATTTTTATTTGATGAAAAACATCATATGCATGGTACCTATGGGACTGATATTGCAGGAAATACTACCGATGAATATTATTTTGAATCGGTGATCCCGAATCAATGGTATGCCGCCCGCACTCTTAAAGAAAAAGAATACCTTGCTGTTCAAGAAAATACGCCTTTATTCCACGATTTAAAGCAAGTCGGCTTTGGCTGGAGTGCCTATATTGCTTTATGGGATGAAGATACCCCTATTGGTTGGATTGCCTGTGATAACTTATTAACGGGGCGCCCATTTAGAAGCTATCACCACCAGCTATTAAAACAGTATGGTTTTATTATTTCTCAGCATCTTGTTCGTCATCAAGCAGAAGATCGTTTAAAGCGTCTAAATAAAGATCTTGAAAAGCGAGTACTTACACGCACGCAAGAACTGAATGACGTCAATAAAATGCTAGAAAAAATGTCACGGCTTGATCCACTCACCAACATTGCTAACCGTCGTGTTTTTGATGAAGCCATTGTCGATGAGTGGCGACGTGCTGAACGCCATCAATTACCTATTTCATTATTGATTTTGGATATTGACCACTTTAAACAATATAACGACCACCTCGGCCATGATGCCGGTGATCTCTGTTTAAAGAAAATCGCCAATGGACTGGCTAATATAGAGCGCCGAGCAGGCTCTTTATTTGCACGTTTTGGTGGGGAAGAGTTTGTACTGTTACTACCAGGGCAAGACAGCAAAGCTGCAGTGTTCGCTGCAAAGAAAATATTAAAAGCCATGCATGATATGGCGTTGCCATTTCCTCATAATGATAATGATCGTACTGAGCCTATCGTGACGTTAAGTATTGGCGTCAGTACAACTATCCCAACCCAAGGTAGTGACTATAAAATACTCTTTAACACGGCTGATAAAGCCCTATATCGTGCTAAAGGTGAGGGTAGAAACTGCTATCGTCTACTGTTGTAACCCAATAAACAAGTGACTACTTACTATTATCATTACTAGTGTAAGTAGTCACTTTACTATTCATGTTTATTCAGATTTAGGCTTACGTTTTCGTGTTGTTTTACCAGTAGAAGCACTATTGGATTTCGTACTGGCTCCTTTCTTACTATATCGACGTTTTACCGCTGTTTTTGTCCATTCTGGTGATTTTAAATCACGTAAACTTTGTGGCACCTCAGAGACTTTCACCTTATCCATCAGTGCTGTCACTTGCTGCTGCAAAGCCCCCATAAACGGCTGATACGCATATTTCTTATCTGCCATATCTTGCAGTTGGTGCTCCCAATGTGCTGTCATATCAGGATACGTTGCTTCATTGGGTAAAGCATAAATCAAGCCCCTTCCCGCCTCGGTTGCATGAATGGTTTTACCTTGACGTTGTAATAACTGACGCTTAAACAAAATTTCTAAAATCCCAGCACGTGTCGCTTCAGTGCCTAAGCCATCAGTATCGCGTAGAATTTTCTTCAATGATTGATCGGAAACAAACCGCGCAATACCAGTCATGGCTTGTAATAACGTCGCTTCAGTAAATGCTTTTGGTGGCTCGGTCATCTTGTCTTTGATTTCACCATCACGACAAGTAAGCGCAGTGCCTTTGGTTAATGGCGGTACTTTATCAGCAAGATCGTTATCGTCACCTTTATCATCACGCCCCAGCAATACACGCCAGCCCGCATCCATTAATTGGCGACCTTTTGCGACAAACTGTCCATTGGCGATAGTAAAGACTAACTTAGCTTCAGCATAAACAGCAGCCGGATAAAACTGCATCAGATATTGTCTCGCCACTAACTGATAAATCTTTGCTTCACTTGGGCTCAAACTTTGCGGATTCACTGACTTAGGTGTTGGAATAATCGCATGGTGCGCATCGACCTTTTTATCATTCCAGGCTTTTGATTTTAATGAGGTATTAGCACCTGATACTGCACTAGATAAACTATTATCAGTATTTGCGATCGCACGGCACACCTCACTTGCTTGTTTAAAATGATCGAGAGGTAAATAACGACAGTCAGAACGTGGGTAAGTGATCACTTTATGCTTTTCATAAAGCGACTGACAGGTACTAAGCACATCCGCAGCACTCATATTAAAGCGGCGTGCCGCATCTATTTGTAATGCCGATAATGAATAAGGTAACGGTGCGGCTTGTTTAGTTTCTTTTCGTTCAGATTCCGTCACTTCTGCCGCTTGCCCACGAATTCGGCTAACGACGTTTTCACAAAGCTGACGACTAAGTACTCGCCCATCTTCATCTTGATAAGGTTCGCACGCTTTACTCGGGATCCAACGGGCACGAATGTCCTGCTCTTGATATGGAATTAAAGCAAACACTTCATAAAATGGCTTAGGCACAAAGTTAGCAATTTCATCATCACGACGAACCACTAACCCAAGGATTGGCGTTTGTACCCGACCTACCGATAACACGCCACGATAACCGCCTTTCTGACCAAGCAAAGTATAAGCACGGGTCATATTCATGCCATAAAGCCAATCGGCACGAGAGCGAGCTAACGCAGAGACTGACAAAGGCACGAAATCATGATTACTACGCATCGATGACAACGCTTTTTTCACCGCAGCTGGGTTAAGATCAGAGATTAACAAACGCAGAGCCGCATTTTTTTTCGAGGCAGATAGTTTGGCATAGTCAATCACCTCATCCACCAGCAACTGCCCTTCCCGATCAGGATCTCCTGCATGAACAATTTCGGTTGCAGATTTTGCTAATTTCTTAATCACCGCTAATTGCTGTTTCGCTGCTTTTCTCGGGATCAACTGCCACTTTTCAGGAATGATCGGTAAATCCTCTAAATGCCATTTCTTATAACGAGGATCATAAGCATCAGGCTCGACTTGCTCTAATAAATGGCCAATACACCAAGTGACAATATCGCCATTTCCCACTTCTATATAACCATTCTGATTTTTATGTGGTCGTGGCAATACAGCAGCAATCGCTCTGCCTAGACTGGGTTTTTCAGCAATATATAAACGGCTCATCGAGATCTTAAAATCTAACAGTAAAGTAATGGCGAAACTCTACCGAAATCCCTGCATATCAGCAACAAATACTGGATATAAAACCAGTTAACGAAGCATTTTTTTGTTTAATTTTTGTGATAATATCCGCACAAAACCTATATAACGCTAGCCATGCATAAGAGATTTGAATGACTAAGCTAAAACCCTTCATTATTTTACTCACACTTATACTTCTTATTGGTTTCCTATGGTTTGGAAAGCAGTTATTTGTTGACGGTGTTAATACAGACAATCAATTTCAACCGCCTAAAAGGCCACCATTTAGCACTATCATCAATATTGAAGATAAAAAGAAGGCATTTTTTGACTACCTGACCCCCTTCGTCGAAGAAGCGAATAAACAGATCCTGTCGGATCGCCAAGTATTAGAAGAGTTAAGTCAAGATCCAACCAAAATCGATCCGAGTAGCCCTTTTATTGAAAGTTTAAGTGAAGAGTATGCGCTACCGATCCCGAAAGAGGGGATCACATCTGCATGGCTTAATGAGTTATTAAAACGGGTTAATATTATTCCAGCTCAACTGGTACTAGCACAATCGGCAATGGAATCCTCATGGGGGACATCACGATTTGCCGTCGAAGGGAATGGCTTTTTTGGTCAATGGTGCTTCACCAAAGGCTGTGGTATTCCACCTCACGATCTCGATCCTGAGCATTATCACGAAGTACAACGCTTCCCTACTGTTTATGCCGCAGTGCAAGCTTATTTCGATAATATCAATACCAATGATGCGTATACGCAGCTGCGTGATATCCGTGCGAATTTACAAGCCAAGCATGAAAAAATCACCGCAGATGCTTTAGCTCATGGGTTATTAAATTATTCTCAAATAGGTCATCAATACATCCAACAAGTATTGGAAATGATCAAAACCAATCAGCAGTTTATGCCTAAAACAACAACATAATTTGTACTGTGTGAACACCACTTACAAAAAAGCTGACTGTTGGTGAAGTCCCAACATGTCAGCTTTTCTATTTTTACAAGGTGTTAGTGACGATTACTTCGCCTCAAACCAAGCTTTCACCGTTTGGTAATCGCCCCTAAATACAATTCGATCCGCTTTTTTACTTAGCTGATAGGTGTACATAGGATCGTAATACTGCTCAAGCAATGGCACTAACCATGCGTCATGCTCAGTCACCGAACCTGTCGATTGCATCACTTTAACCGCATGTTGCTGAGCGTCTAATATTTCTTGGTAACGCTCTAAACCTAAACGCTTACGAATATTAAACATGCCTTTTTCTAGGTACTCAGCAAATAACAGCCAACCCTGCTCTTCACCGTATTGCGCCACATAATCACGCTGCATAGTGATCACATAATCATCTAATAAACGCACTAAGCGCACATCCATTGGATCATCAATCACAGCAATAGGCGCATCTTTCATCGTAGCTTGCAGTGATAGCGGCACCATTACACGGCCAATACTTTTACCTTCATCTTCATAGATAAATTGGGTAACACCGCGATCTTGTTTTTTCAGCATTTGTACCGCTAAATCGTTTTCAAAAGCAATTTGTGTACGCTGTGGTGTTACAAAGCGGCCAAAAGAAGAACCACGGTGATGGGCTGCCCCTTCTAGATCAATACCACGAGTTAACTCGTTAACCATGATGGTCTTACCGCTGCCCGTATTACCCGCAACCACCATTGATGGCTGCTTAGCAACGTCTTCAATCGTTTCAATTAAGAAGCGACGCAGTGCTTTATAGCCACCATTGATATAAGGAAAATCAATGCCAGCTTCTTTTAACCATTGTTGAGTAATTTGCGAGCGTAATCCACCACGGAAACAATAGAGGTAACCATTAGGATTGGCTTCACAAAACGCTTTCCACTGGGCAACACGTGCTGCTTTTACATCACCATTAACTAATTGGTGACCCAGTTTAATGGCTTCTTGCTGGCCTTTATTTTTATAGCAAGTCCCAACGGCGGCACGCTCATCATTTGTCATTAATGGACGGCTAACCGACGTTGGGAATGCGCCTTGTTCAAATTCAACAGGCGCTCGCATGTCCATTAACGGTGTATCGTTAACAAACAAGCTGCGAAAATCATCGCAATTAGGACGTGGCATTAGCAAACCTCGATAAAGGTATCGCCATCCATCGGCTCTAGTTCACCAATCGCTTCCAGCAAAATATCGTATTTCTCAGCAATCGCTTTAAGCTCTGCTTCACAGTCAGGCGTTGCGGCAAGTAGTAAACCGCCAGAAGTTTGTGGATCGCACAATACCGCTTTTTGCTGCTCGGTCATTGCACCCAGTTTATGACCATAACTCATAAAGTTACGCTCAGTACCCCCCGGTACACAACCCTGTTCAATGTAGTTATATACGCCAGGTAGAGTAGGCACTTTATCGAACCATAGTTTTGCTTTTAAGTTACTACCTTCACAAATTTCAGTAAGGTGCCCCATTAAACCAAAGCCTGTTACGTCTGTTAGGGCTTTTACGCCTTCAACGTCTGCAAAGTCAGCACCTGGTTTATTTAATTTGCACATCCAATCTCGTGCCAATCCTTGGTGCTCATCAGCCAACTTAGATTTCTTCTCAGCGGTTGTTAATACGCCAATACCTAGCGGTTTAGTGATGTAAAGCTTACAACCCGCCTCTGCACTGTTATTACGTTTAACGCGATCGGTATCCACAATACCGGTCACAGCAAGACCGAAAATTGGCTCAGGAGCATCAATAGAGTGACCACCAGCAAGAGAAATACCGGCTTCACGGCAAACAGAACGACCGCCTTCAATCACTTGTTGTGCGATTTCAGGGGCAAGAATATTCACAGGCCAACCTAAAATTGCAATTGCCATAATAGGTTTACCACCCATGGCATAAACATCACTGATCGCATTGGTTGCGGCAATACGACCGAAATCAAATGGGTTGTCAACGATAGGCATAAAGAAATCAGTGGTACTAATAACAGATGTACCGTTACCTAAATCATACACTGCCGCATCATCTTTACTTTCATTACCGACCAATAGGTTAGGATCTGAAAATGGGGCTAACTGGGTGCGTAAAATGGTGTCGAGAACTTGGGGAGAGATTTTACAACCACATCCGGCACCGTGACTGTATTGGGTTAGGCGAACATTTTCCATGACACGCTCCAAAAAAGGGGAAAGAGTCAGGGATTCTACTCCTGCCCCTGACACCTGTCATCTGTGAAGCGAACATCGTTCGGTTTTTCCGTTGATATAAATCAAAACTTGGCTTAAAAACGAGCAAAACAAACTAAAAAAGGTGATCCTTTTCACGGTATTATTCACCGGATAGGTATCACCTCTTTAAAACTTATCGCTAAAATGTTTGCTGTTTATAGGTATTCAACAAACTTTGTTAGATCACGTTCATGTAATTTCGCTTCACGACAATCGACTGATCCTAGATATAAAAAGCCGACGATCATATCTTCACCTTGCACGCCTAACGCTTCACGTACTACTGGGTGGTAAGCCCATGATCCAGTACGCCAAAAGCCAGAGAAACCTTGTGCAACCGCAGCCATTTGCATCGCTTGTACCGCACAACCTGCCGATAAATGTTGCTCAATCACAGGGACTTTATGCCCTTCCGTCACCTTACTAACAACTGTGATAACCATAGGTGCACGAAACGGTGCTTTAGACGCTTTTTCAATTACAAAATCTTCAAGATCGTCAGCTTTAGCCGCAGAAACCAAAATATCTGCCAAGCGCTGTAATCCCTCACCTTCAGAGACAATAAAACGCCATGGCATTAAACCACCATGATCTGGTGCGCGAATACCTGCTTTAAAAATATTCTCTAATGTATCGCCACTCGGTGCTGGTGCTGCCAGCTTAGGAATAGAGCGACGATTCAGTAAAAGTGATAACGCGTCCATGGTAACCTCAAATGAAAATAGTTATTGTTTTAATGTATCACGACACACGATTGTAGTCAGTACAACACACGTCTTTAAACGCTAAAAATGATGTAATAACATCGCACTAGCCTCCCAACTCCTCACTCAAACAACCTTATTAACCACAGACAAAACAACTACCAATAAAACAAAAAACAGGCATAAAAACCACGTATAAAAACAAAAGCCAGTTTTAAAAACCAAAAAACTTAACGAAAGTCACATTTTAAATTGTGAGCAATATCTAATTTGGTTTTTTATACCAATTACAAATAAAAAAACAGTTTGTTTTGTTGGTTTTTAGTTAAAAAATGGTGACACATTCCGCTTTAATTTGTTTAACCTAATAATAATTCCAATAACTAACAACACCTATAAACATAAATATTAAGGCTTAAACTATGATCATTGGTATCCCTAAAGAAATCAAAACCCATGAATATCGTGTAGGTATGATCCCTGCAGCAGTCAAAGAAGTGGTATCTCACGGTCATCGTGTTTATGTCGAAACCAACGCTGGTACAGGCATTGGTTTTAGCGATCAAGACTACATCGATGCAGGCGCACAAATCCTAGCTACCGCAGCTGATGTTTTTGCAGAAGCAGAAATGATTGTAAAAGTAAAAGAGCCTCAAGCAGTTGAGCGTGCAATGCTTCGCGAAGGTCAGATCTTATTTACTTACCTACACCTAGCCCCAGATCCAGAGCAAACGCATGATCTCATTAATAGCAAAGCTGTTTGTATTGCTTACGAAACAGTGACAGATAAAAACGGTCGTCTGCCACTGCTTGCACCAATGTCAGAAGTCGCTGGTCGTATGTCTATTCAAGCAGGTGCGTTTGCCTTAGAAAAGTCTCGTGGCGGTAGCGGTATCTTACTTGGTGGTGTACCAGGTGTTGAGCCAGCGAAAGTGGTGATTATTGGTGGTGGTGTAGTAGGTGCTAATGCGGCGCAAATGGCGCTAGGCTTACAAGCTGATGTGACGGTAATTGATCGTAATATTGATGTGCTTCGTCAACTTGACGCACAATTTGCTGGTAAGCTAAAAACAGTTTACTCAACCAATGACTCAATTGAAAAACATGTGCTTGAAGCAGATCTTGTTATCGGTGGTGTTCTGGTCGTCGGTGCGGCAGCACCAAAACTGGTCACCGCTGAGATGATCAAGAAAATGAAGCCAGGCTCAGCCATTGTGGATGTGGCTATCGACCAAGGTGGCTGTGTAGAAACATCTCATGCAACAACGCATAGCGAGCCTACTTACATTGTTGATGATGTGGTTCACTATTGTGTTGCAAACATGCCGGGGGCAGTTGCTCGCACATCAGCAGTAGCACTAAACAATGTAACGCTGCCTTACATTGTGAACCTTGCTAATAAAGGCTACCAAAAAGCCCTACAGGACGATAAGCACCTACTCAATGGTCTAAATGTTTACCGTGGACAAATCACTTGTGAAAGTGTCGCAACCTCACTCAACTTACCTTACGTAAGTGCAGACTCAGTTATCGCATCATAAAACACCCCAACGCCCACTAGCATTGTAAAAAATGCATAGTGGGCGTTTTTATTAAAGCGTATTGATTCCACCTACTTTTCATTGCACTTTCCTACTGACACTTTCCCATCGCTTCACGCTTCTCTTGAGCTGCATTTCGATATTTAATTTCGAAACATAATCACAAAAAA
>NZ_SSMG01000421.1 GCF_009873615.1 Photobacterium lucens | reverse complement strand
GTAAGAATTTAAGAACCCATTCATTGCTTGAATGGATGCGATTTTATAAAAAAGAGGTTCCTGGTTGTAAATTATTACCATCGTCATATTTCTTTTACAGTGATACTAGTGTTGTTTCATATCGTAATAACTTTACATTTATCTCTTCTATTTCTCCTCCACATAAACTCATATTAAGTGACTTTAGTTATTATTATGTTGTTGCATCAAATGGTTCGATGGCATGGAGGAATGAATGCGCAACAGGAAACATGGCATTCGGTGGTGCTATGATTTTTAATTCAACATCGGATACCGTATTGGAGTTTCTTGATGATAAAGAAGTCATTATTATTTTACTACCGAAGTCAAATTTAGAGCTTAATGGTATTGTTTCAAACAATATTGAAACGATAGATAACTCAATGATCTTAGATCTTATTTTTAATATGTCAGCGTTAGATTCAGATATCAAATA
>NZ_SSMG01000420.1 GCF_009873615.1 Photobacterium lucens | reverse complement strand
ATGTGAGCCAAATCTCAAAACGTAACAAATGTAAAACAATTTACTTACACTAAAAAAAATATTCTCCTAGCCTAATTTTATTCCCTATGCAGCATGTAACTATGCAAACAGGGTATATAAAACTTACGATATGCTAATGGAGATTGCATGATTAAGAAGATCCCACTGATTATTGGAGGCGAAGTTCAAGACACGTCAGAACATGATGTCCGCGAACTTACGCTTAACAATAACACCGTCAATGTACCTATCATTACGGACAAAGATGCAGAGGCTATCACCTCACTAAAAAATGAAAACAAGCTAAATATCAACCAGATAGTTAACTTCTTGTATACTGTTGGACAAAAATGGAAGAGTGAAAACTACAGCCGTCGCCTTACTTATATCCGTGATCTAGTAAAATTCATGGGCTACTCCCCAGAGATGGCAAAACTAGAGGCGAACTGGATTTCGATGATTCTATGTAGCAAAAGTGCGCTATATGACATTGTTGAAAATGATCTCAGCTCTCGCCATATCGTTGATGAATGGCTACCCCAAGGTGATTGCTATGTTAAGGCGCTACCAAAAGGTAAATCTATCCATTTATTAGCGGGTAACGTTCCGCTATCAGGTGTGACATCAATCCTGCGTGCAATTTTAACTAAAAATGAATGTATTATTAAAACATCGTCAGCTGATCCATTTACCGCAACTGCGCTGGCTTCCAGTTTTATTGATACCGATGCCAACCACCCAATTACTCGATCAATGTCAGTTATGTATTGGTCACATAATGAAGACATCACTATCCCACAAAAAATCATGAACTGTGCAGATGTGGTTGTAGCTTGGGGTGGCAACGATGCAATCAAATGGGCGACAAAACATAGCCCTGCGCATGTCGATATTCTTAAATTTGGTCCAAAGAAAAGTATTTCAATTGTTGATAACCCAACAGATATTAAGGCCGCTGCCATTGGTGTTGCTCACGACATCTGTTTTTATGATCAACAAGCATGTTTCTCTACCCAAGATATCTATTACATGGGTGATAAACTCGATGAATTTTTCGATGAACTGACTAAACAGCTCAACATCTATAAAGTTATTTTGCCTAAAGGTGACCAATCTTTCGATGAAAAGGGTGCGTTTTCTTTAACCGAAAGAGAATGTTTATTTGCCAAATATAAAGTGCAAAAAGGTGAAGAGCAGGCTTGGTTATTAACGCAATCTCCAGCGGGTACTTTTGGTAATCAACCGTTATCACGCTCAGCATATATTCATCATGTTAACGATATTTCAGAAATAACACCGTATCTACAAAATGATATAACCCAAACGGTTTCAATTACCCCATGGGAAGCATCATTTAAATATAGAGATACATTAGCGTCACATGGTGCGGAACGTATTATTGAATCAGGTATGAATAATATATTTCGCGTTGGTGGTGCACATGATGGTATGCGCCCTCTTCAGCGCCTTGTTAAATATATTTCACATGAAAGACCATCAACTTATACCACTAAAGATGTCGCTGTAAAAATAGAACAAACTCGCTACCTAGAAGAAGATAAATTCCTCGTTTTCGTACCATAAAGAGAAATATCATGAAAAATAATCAAACCTCTGCACCTATTGATCACATGATCAGCTTAGGTGAGGATCGTCACATCCGAGTATGGGAAACATTACCAAAAAATCAAGAGATTAAGCGTAATAACACGATTGTTATTGCCGCAGGTTTTGCCCGTCGAATGGATCATTTTGCAGGTCTTGCTGAATATTTAGCAAATAATGGTTTCCATGTAATTCGTTATGATTCATTAAATCATGTCGGCTTAAGTAGTGGTGAAATTAATCAATTCTCTATGTCTGTTGGTAAACATAGTTTATTAACCGTCATTGAATGGCTAAAAGGCCGTGGTATTGATCAAATTGGATTAATTGCTTCAAGCCTTTCTGCTCGTATTGCTTATGATGTAGCAGCTGAAATTAACCTATCATTTTTAATTACCGCTGTTGGTGTTGTTAATTTAAGAAGCACGCTTGAGAAAGCACTTAAATATGATTACCTACAAATGGAAATTAACGATATTCCTGAAGATTTAAATTTCGAAGGCTATAACTTAGGCTCAAAAGTCTTTGTGACTGATTGTTTTGATAATAATTGGGATAGCTTAGATTCAACAATCAATAAAACTAAAGATCTCGATATTCCTTTTATTGCCTTTATTTCTAATGGCGATGATTGGGTCTGCCAACAAGAAGTGAAAAAGTTGGTCGGAAATATGAACTCCGATAAAACCAAAATCTATTCACTCATTGGTTCATCACATGATTTAGGTGAAAACCTGATCGTACTTCGTAACTTCTATCAATCGGTTACTCGAGCAGCCATTGGCTTAGACAGTGAAGTGATTGATTTAGTTGATAATATTAGTGAGCCAAACTTTGAAGATCTCACCATTATTACAGTTAATGAACGTCGTTTGAAAAATAAAATTGAAAACGAAATGTTCGCTAGCGCTTAAACCAATACCTATTCAAGTCATCAAAAGGAAAAGATAATGAAATTTGGCAATATTTGTTTCTCATACCAGCCACCAGGTGAATCTCATAAAGAAGTCATGGATCGCTTTGTTCGTCTTGGCGTTGCTTCAGAAGAATTAAACTTCGACACCTTCTGGACACTTGAGCACCACTTCACTGAATTCGGCCTAACCGGTAACTTATATGTTGCTTGTGCCAATATTCTTGGTCGCACCAAAAAACTTAACGTCGGCACAATGGGTATCGTACTTCCCACAGCTCACCCTGCGCGTCAAATGGAAGATCTACTGCTACTGGATCAAATGTCAAAAGGACGTTTTAACTTTGGCGTAGTCCGTGGTTTATACCATAAAGACTTCCGGGTATTCGGTGTTACGATGGAAGATTCTCGTTCGATCACTGAAGATTTCCATAAAATGATCATGGACGGCTCTAAATCAGGCGTTTTACACACTGATGGTAAAAACATTGAATTCCCAGATGTAAATGTCTATCCAGAAGCCTACCTAGACAAGATCCCTACTTGTATGACAGCGGAATCTGCGGCGACAACAACCTGGCTAGCAGAACGTGGTTTACCAATGGTACTGAGCTGGATCATCACCACCAGCGAGAAAAAAGCACAGATGGAACTATACAATGAAATTGCAGCTGAGCATGGGCACGATATTCACAATATCGACCACAGCATGACCTTCATCTGTTCCGTTAATGAAGATCCAGAAAAAGCAGAAAGTGTCTGCCGTGACTTCCTATCAAACTGGTACGAGTCCTACACCAATGCGACCAATATCTTTAAAGACAGTAACCAAACTCGTGGTTATGACTATCACAAAGGTCAATGGCGTGACTTTGTACTACAAGGCCATACCGATACCCGTCGTCGTCTTGATTACAGTAATAACCTAAACCCTGTTGGTACACCTGAAAAATGTATTGAAATTATCCAGCGCGATATCGATGCAACAGGGATCAACAACATCACCCTTGGTTTTGAAGCAAATGGTTCTGAGCAAGAAATCATCGCATCGATGGAACGCTTCATGACACAAGTGGCGCCATACCTAAAAGATCCGAAATAAACTGCCACATTCAAGCCATTGAATTAAATAATAAATAAGGAACATAACATGAATTTTGGATTATTCTTTCTAAACTTTCAGCTTAAAGGTATGACATCTGAAGCAGTACTAGACAACATGATCGATACTATTGCTTTGGTTGATAAAGACGAGTACCACTTCAAAACCGCATTTGTGAACGAACACCATTTTTCTAAAAACGGTATCGTTGGTGCACCTATGACAGCTGCAAGTTTTCTACTAGGTTTAACTGAACGCCTTCATATTGGTTCATTGAATCAAGTGATCACCACTCACCACCCAGTCCGTATTGCAGAAGAAGCTAGCTTACTTGATCAAATGTCAGATGGGCGTTTTATTCTTGGGTTAAGTGATTGTGTTAGTGATTTCGAGATGGACTTCTTTAAACGCCAACGAGACAGCCAACAGCAACAATTCGAAGCCTGTTACGAAATTCTAAATGACGGTATCACTACTAACTACTGTTATGCGAATAATGACTTTTATAACTTCCCTAAAATCTCTATCAACCCACACTGTATTAGTAAAGAAAACCTAAAACAGTATATTTTAGCGACCAGCATGGGCGTGGTGGAGTGGGCAGCGAAAAAAGGGCTACCACTGACTTACCGCTGGAGTGATACGCTGGCAGAAAAAGAAAATTACTATCAACGTTATTTAACTGTCGCCGCTGAAAATAATGTCGACATTACTCATGTTGATCACCAATTCCCATTACTTGTTAACATTAATCCAGATCGTGATATTGCTAAACAAGAAATGCGTGACTATATCCGTGGTTATATTGCTGAAGCTTACCCAAATACAGATCAAGAAGAAAAAATTGAAGAGCTAATTAAGCAACATGCGGTAGGTACAGAAGATGAATATTATGAATCATCTAAATATGCTTTAGAAAAAACAGGTTCAAAGAATGTATTGCTATCTTTTGAATCAATGAAAAATAAAGCCGCTGTCATCGACCTTATTAATATGGTTAATGAAAAAATCAAAAAAAATCTATAATAATAAATAACAGGATAATAAAAATGACAAAATGGAATTATGGCGTCTTCTTCCTTAATTTTTACCATGTAGGACAGCAAGAGCCATCATTAACCATGAGCAATGCGTTAGAAACATTACGTATTATGGATGAAGATACCTCTATCTATGATGTTGTTGCATTTAGCGAACACCACATAGATAAAAGCTACAATGATGAAACGAAATTAGCGCCATTTGTTAGCCTTGGCAAACAAATTCATGTTTTAGCCACCAGCCCTGAAACGGTTGTAAAAGCGGCGAAATATGGGATGCCCCTACTGTTTAAATGGGATGATAGTCAACAAAAGCGTATCGAATTATTAAACCATTACCAAGCAGCTGCGGCTAAATTTAATGTCGATATTGCAGGTGTTCGTCATCGATTAATGTTATTTGTCAATGTTAATGACAACCCAACGCAAGCCAAAGCTGAGCTTAGCATTTACTTAGAAGATTACCTCTCTTACACCCAAGCAGAAACATCCATTGATGAAATCATCAATAGCAATGCTGCAGGCAACTTCGATACGTGTTTACATCACGTTGCTGAAATGGCTCAAGGTTTAAATAATAAAGTCGATTTCTTATTTTGCTTTGAATCAATGAAAGATCAAGAGAATAAAAAATCACTAATGATTAACTTTGATAAACGCGTTATTAATTATAGAAAAGAACACAACCTTAACTAATTCAGTTAAGTCAATTTAAATTAAAACTTCGTCAATCATTGTCATTATTAATGGCAGTGTGGCTT
>NZ_SSMG01000043.1 GCF_009873615.1 Photobacterium lucens | reverse complement strand
AAAGAACGTTGACTTTCAATACCTTAGCGAATTCCGCTTCAGCAAGTCAGGTGGCGTATAATACGCTTTTCTGATATTCAGTCAAGACAAAATTCTCATCTTTTTAATCGTTTGGTTAAAAAGTGAAAACCTTCTTTTGACGTCGCTCACATTCCAATCAGTGAGAGCGAATAAAAGCCCGTTCTGATGAACGGGCTTTTTAAATTTGAGCCTGGCGATGTCCTACTCTCACATGGGGAGGCCCCACACTACCATCGGCGCTATT
>NZ_SSMG01000419.1 GCF_009873615.1 Photobacterium lucens | reverse complement strand
AGGTATAAGAATAAAGATGAGACACTAAATATCTGACACTTATAATTGAAACTGTTGTTAGTATTTAATCCGTGCTAAATGATCATCTTGTTATCAAATCTGGTAAACTATGAAACGCTATTATTCTTTATATTTTAATGCTGTAGGAGTGCTTGTGCGTTTATTGTCTTTATTTGCTGCGTCAATTTTACCCTTGTTAAGTGTCTCAGCTATGGCTGCGACTACGGGGAGCACAGAAGTAACACAACAAACACAAAGTCATGCTGCTTACGCATTTCCAAACAAGTTTCACCAGTGTAAAAAGACACTGAATTACAATGTCTATTTCAAAGGCTCAAAAATCGGCAACTACCAACGTAGAATTGTATGGAACGGTAACCAAGCAGATATCTACACAACTGCTGAAGCGGACGTATTGATCACTAAATCAAAAATGAATATGCATTCTCAGTTACATTGGTCTGATGAACTCCAACGTTTTCAAACTGATTCGTTCCAACGTAATATTCGTGGCTTGATGGCTGGTAGCGTCAGTGCAACATTCAGTAAAGATGGCCGTAGTAGTACGGTGATTGAAGATGGTAAAACCCAAAAATACACTGAAGATCTTATGCCTATTATCGATGGTGATACCATTGGTAGCCAAATGCGTCTTGATCTGATTGAGGGTAAAAAGAACTTTGATTTCATCATGCAAAATAGTGATGAAACCAGCCACTACTACTTCACAGTAGCGGGTACTGAAACTATTGATACTAACTTTGGCAAGATAAAAGCTATTCGTGTAAACCAAACACGTAAAAGTGATCGTCAGCTATCACTATGGTTTGCACCATCGTTAGATTATCAATTAGTAAAAGCGACTTATCATCGTAAGATCATTGATTTAAATGCGGTGCTAATGAGTCAAAAGATTGATTGCCCACCAAAGCAGTTGTTTAAATAATAGAAAGCCGAGTGATAATCACTCGGCTTTTTTCTTTCTATTTCATGATAGCTTTGCCACCAATAATTTTAAACGCTGGCGTTCCTCGAATAAGCGTATCACGGGCAAATACACCGCCACATTCAGGACAAGTAGCTGGTTCTATAGTGAAATCTTTTACAATACGTTCTTTAAAACATTTCACTAAGGCGCCTTTACCCCCTTTACGGTATTTAAATAAAAGCGTTTTACATTTAGAACAACAAATATCGACGGTTTTCGTTGGTCCTTTTTTATTCGGTTTCGCCACCGTTTACTTCACCTTGTTATTTATAATTCGTCACTGCAAGCGAGCTTGCGATAACCTCTTCAATCAGCAAATCTATTAACTCCCTCGCTTTATCATCAACCCCAGCCAGATTGCCATATTTCGGTTGATGGCGATCATTGCAATACGGATGCTGCCAGCCTGACGTTGTTGCCACAAACATCTCAGCAAATGGATAAGAAACAGATAGACAGCCAGCAATCACGGTATCCACATAAGTTTGAGTAATTGGATACTGCTCACAAGGATCTTGTGCCCTAGTGTTAATATAAACCCAAATAGGCTCAGCAAGTGCTAGCCCTGTATGTTCTAATAGCTCAACTTGCTCTGCAGAAATTTGAATACGTTGATAACCATGTTCACGCTGATCAAAATCACGTAAACCTTGCTCATCCACTTCGATCAACACACCGTTACATACCCCTTTGCCAGGCTTAACTACCAAAGGTGCGATAGGATAACTACCATCCACATTTCCCCATGCTCGTTGCAAGCCATGTACCAAAACAGGATAAGATTTGCCTGTATTGCCTGTACGATTTCGAGAACACGTGTTGATCAGGCTTCCATAGCCAAATATATACATCCAATCACCTTTATTTCTTCTGCTGTTAGGTCTGAAAAACATTAAAGAATCGACAGAAAGTAAACCATTTCTGCTGTTCTAGTTCAAATTGCTGCGGTGTTAAACATGCAAATCGAATACTGTCACCGGGTTTTAGCTGGCAGACTAAGGACAAATCGTGCTGCGTAATACAACCAATGATTGGGTAGCCGCCCAGCGTTTGCCGATCATTGAGTAACACAATCGGCTCTCCATCTGGTGGCAGTTGAATCGCTCCTTTTGCTATCGGCTGTGATACTAATGTTGTTTGCTGTGGCATTATTTTCTCGCCAGTTAAACGACATCCCATACGATCACTATGCTGGGTAACTTGATACAGCGACGAATAAAATCGTGATTTTTGCTCGGCAGTAAAGCTATCCGATTGATACGACTCAATCACAGATACGGTTATTTCATGCTGATAGTGAGGAATAAAACGGGCCGGTACCGCTTGATAACAATATGGGCTAGATGATGCCTTCGCATACAAACATTGACCAACAGCTAAAGCATTACCTTTACCATCAGTTCCACCCAAATGATTACGCTGTACCGTCGAAGCACTACCAAAACATTTAGGACCATCAAATCCTCCTTTGATAGCAAGATAAGCACGAAGCCCATGACGAGCATACCCAAAACGTAATATTTGCCCTTGAGTTAATTGATATGTTTGCCACGGTACAAGCACATTGCCATCAAGTGTGGCATGCATATCTGCTCCCGTTAACGCAATACAGCAATCCTCTAGTACTTTAAAACACGCTTGCCCCAACGTAATTTCGATCTGCGTAGCATTTGGATCATTATTTAATAACAAATTAGCCCAGCAATAGGCATGGAGATCCATTGCACCACCCTGGCTTAATCCATGCTCAGCAACACCATACCGTCCTAAATCTTGCAGTTGGATCAGCATGCCTGACTCAAGGATCTCTAACGCTGCCATAACTGCCCTCCCAGCTCGAAAAACGCTTCTCTGGTGATCGAAACAAACTGCACACGATCCCCAATAGAAAAAATGGATAACGGATAGCGACCTTCAACAAACAGTGATTGAGGGCAATTACCAATAATGTGCCACCCACCAGGGCTTTGATCGGGATAGATCGCTGTTTGCTGATCAGCGATACCAACGCTTCCAGCTGGAATTTGTAATCTTGGTGTTGAATGTCGTGGTATGGCTATCTCATCATCTACTGACGATAAAAAGGCAAAACCTGCGGTAAAGCCAATCGCTCCTACGTCATAAATCTTATTGCAATGATGCTCAATGACCTGCTGCTGCGTTAATCCTTTTGCCTTAGCAACAACCGCTAAATCAGGAGCAACATCCTGATGATAGTAAACAGGTAACTGGTGTAATTGACGTTGCATACTGCTGTGTTTTGATTCGTGACTTTGTCGGTCTAGATGCCATGATTCAATACCAGCAATCATCGTTAGATACACATTTGAATGTGGACGATATTGCACCATGACTTTGGTGTAAGACGGCGTTATATCAATACAGTCGTGTTGAAATCTAGCTTTCATAAACGCAATAAATTCTGAAATGATCAAGGTTGTTTCTGAACAAATTTCTTGCCCAAACTCCACCATAAATGCATTTTCAGTTACAGGAGAAATCTTCATACTATCTCCCATTTAACTTTGTGTGGTATTCAGCAACTGAGCGAGATCTTTAATCGTTGCAATAGATTCAGGATTATCCCCATGCACACAAATAGTATCGACAGGTAATGAAAGTAATTTGCCACATGTTGTTTTTACTTTCCCTTGTGCCAGTTGCAATACCTGCGCTTTGATAAGATCTGGGTGATGATGAACCGCATTAGGCTCTGTTCGTGGTACTAAGAAACCGTCAGGGGTATAAGCTCTATCAGCAAACGCTTCAAATAACAGTGTTACACCATATTGCTGCGCTATTTGACTGTAAGCCGTATTTTTTGCACCGGATAAGATCATTAATGAAAGCGGATGTGGACGAGAGAAATTCAATTTAGAAACAGTAAGAACAATAGCTTCAAACAAAGCCGGATCTTTCATCATGTCATTATATAAAGCCCCATGTGGCTTAACGTACACCACCTGAGTTTCATGTAACGCACACAATGCATCAAGCGCACCGACTTGATAAGCAATGCTATGGCGGATTTCATCTAGCGTATGCGGAATATGACGACGACCAAACCCCTCTTTATCTTGATAACCTGGGTGAGCACCGATCATCACATTATATTGCTGTGCAAGTACGACTGTTGTCGCCATCACATTAGGATCTGATGCATGAAAGCCGCAAGCAATATTCGCCATATTAATCCATGGCATGACGGAAGCATCATTGCCCATTATCCAAGCTCCGAAACTTTCTCCCATATCGCAATTTAATTTCATCCCGCCCTCCTTGCGATGCATTCACGTTATTACGCTATAAATTTCAAAATAAGTATCACGTAAAATGACAATTATTTCTTTTAAAGTACAGCATCAATACCACGCTTTGTCATTGAAATATGACACAATTTTAACAAGAAACCCGTTAAAAAATTTGCTAATCATTAACCTTTCAGCCATTCTTGCTGCGTGTGAATTACTTGCAAAATTTTAACGCTAAAACAATTAGCAAATGATGCATAAAGGAAATAAGATGAAAAAGTTATTGGTATTATTAGGTGCAGTAACGCTATTAACTGCATGTTCACCAGAAGTAGGAAGCGAAGACTGGTGTAACCAATTAAAAGACAAGCCAAAGGGTGATTGGACAGCTAACGAAGCGACTGAATTTGCCAAAAGCTGTATTATTCGCTTCGGTACAGATAGCGAAAAATAA
This sequence comes from Photobacterium lucens, assembly GCF_009873615.1. Lineage (GTDB taxonomy): Bacteria > Pseudomonadota > Gammaproteobacteria > Enterobacterales > Vibrionaceae > Photobacterium > Photobacterium lucens. The sequence continues at coordinate 190 of NZ_SSMG01000419.1, read as the reverse complement.
TAAAGAAGAGCCTGATGGCTCTTTTTTATTTCATCATTTTTATAAAAAAATATTGATAAACGTTATTGAAAACTAACAGGCAAAAAAAAGCTCATCAACTGATGAGCTTTCTTAATAGATGGTGCCCCGGGCCGGACTTGAACCGGCACAGCGCGAACGCCGAGGGATTTTAAATCCCTTGTGTCTACCA
>NZ_SSMG01000418.1 GCF_009873615.1 Photobacterium lucens | reverse complement strand
TAAATATGTTAATAACTTCTAATTATTAGTTAAAGAAGTTTTAGTAACCAATAGTTATTATTATTGAATAAATGATTTGTTTCGATGGCTGTGAGGTATTTTATAGCTATAACCGTTTGTTTTTCTTTATCGATAAGCTTCATTGAATAGCGGGTGTTATTATCTGAACCTCTGTTTTCTATCCAGAAGATTAAGGTCATGGGATCTGAATGGAATTGGCTGATTGCGAGCTTATGTTCATAATCAGCGAAAGAGTGATAGCAGAACTCTATATAAATAGATTCCATTATTATACTCGCTTGTATATTAAGCGGTTTCGGAAAATAGGATATTTAGGTCGTAATTTTCTCGTTCTAATGAGCGCTTGAGTGTTTTTAATGTTTTGATTTGTAGTTGGCGGATACGCTCTCTTGTTAAGCCAACAGAATCTGCTACCTCTTGTAAGGTATGAGGTTCATACCCCATTAACCCATAGCGACGACAGATGATTTCGCGATCTCGAGGGGGTATTTTATCAAGGATCATGCTGGTAAGTTTGATCATATCCTCGTTATCGGTTTCAGCACCTGGCGTTGCAATTTGTTCATCGGCAACAAGATAGGCAACTGTATTTGAGTTGTCGCTATCACCTAGCGTTTGCTCTAAAGAGACAACATTAATTTCACTCGATAATAATGATGAGATCTTATTAATATCTTTATTAAGTTCTTTAGCTATATCGTCTTGTGTTGGTTCACTATTGTTGGCTTTCATTAACTCACGATGAGTACGTAATAATGTATTAATCTCTTTTGATACATGAACAGGTAAACGAATGGTTCGATTCTGATTATGTATGGCTCTTTCGATAGTTTGTTTTATCCACCATGTGGCATAGGTAGAGAAACGGAAACCTTTTTCAGGATCAAATTTATCAACAGCTGTCATTAAGCCAATGTTTCCTTCATCGATGAGATCGTTAAGAGACATTTGGGCAGCGTGGTATTTCTTTGCAATACTGACTACGAGTCTTAGGTTTGATTCGACTAAAACTTTCTTGGCGCTAGAATCACCCATTAAAAACTTACGACTATATTGAATTTCATCTTCTTTAGTCAGTAATGGTTTATTTGAAATATCGTTTAGATACAAACGTACAACATCGGCTTCAAAACTTACTGCTTCCATTCTATTGTCCTTAATAAAATTAAAATCCAATGACAAATGCAATCATTCCGTAATTGCATTGTTAAATATTTAAATTTAAT
>NZ_SSMG01000417.1 GCF_009873615.1 Photobacterium lucens | reverse complement strand
TTAAAGACTTAGGAATAATTTCAATGATAACAATTATATTCATACTGTCATAGTGAGACATATTCTATTCTCATTTCATTACACTCAAAGTAAGCGTATAACGACTCGGCTTATGTAGTTTAAACGCTAACTCCATAAAAAATAAGTTCATTATTGGCATACTTCATCTGTTAAGCCCTGCCACCTCCTTTCATGCATTAGAAAACATAATAGCAACCTGTACGATAAATCACTTTTACTATTATCTATACGTATTAATATCACTTCATAGTCTGTTAGGACGGTTTATTTCTTATGTAAGATCAACCTGTTAATGCCACTATTTTATTATTGGTGAGGATATAGTTATGAATAACATAATGAATAGAATTATTGCGTCATACCAAGCAAGTTTTGCCCAATTATTTAAAAGTGAAAACTATATTCATAATTTTGATGCTCATAAAAAACAATAACAATAACTTAAATAATCACTATCGATTATTTCGTAATAAGAATATTACCTAAAATAAAACCTCAAAGGCATAATCAATAACAATTAACTTACATAATCACACAACCTTTTACTTATAAAAAAAGCGAGGTATATAACCTCGCTTTTTCTCAAGTATTTTTATTTACCATTTTCAGGTAAATCGAGTCCGAAATGTAAATAGGCGCGATGTGTTGCAATACGCCCTCTTGGGGTACGTTGCAAATAACCTTGCTGAATTAAGTAAGGCTCTAGTACATCTTCAATGGTGTCTTTCTCTTCACCAATTGCAGCTGCTAGGTTATCCAGACCAACGGGCCCACCCATGAACTTTTCAATGATCGCTAACAGTAATTTACGGTCCATATAGTCAAAACCGCTGCTATCAACATCCAGCATATCTAACGCTTTATTGGCGATATCCGGGCAAATATGACCATTACCTTTAACTTCAGCATAATCTCGCACACGACGTAATAAACGGTTAGCAATACGTGGTGTACCACGAGCACGCATGGCAACTTCTAATGCACCCGCTTCTTCCATTGATAAACCTAGACAATTCGCACTACGACTCACAATGTCTTTAAGATCTTCAACTTTGTAGTATTCCAAACGCTGAGTAATACCAAAGCGATCACGCAACGGAGAAGTCAATGAGCCAGCACGTGTGGTTGCGCCAATTAAAGTAAAAGGCGGTAAATCGATTTTGATCGAGCGTGCAGCAGGACCTTCACCAATCATGATATCTAATTGGTAGTCTTCCATCGCTGGATACAGTACTTCTTCTACTTGTGGGCTTAAACGGTGGATCTCATCAATGAATAAGACGTCGTTTTCTTCAAGATTGGTCAGAAGTGCCGCTAAGTCCCCTGCTTTTTCAAGTACCGGACCTGAAGTGGTACGGATACTTACCCCCATTTCATTTGCCACAATATTAGCTAATGTGGTTTTACCTAAACCAGGAGGGCCAAAAATCAATAAGTGATCTAACGCTTCATCACGCAATTTAGCTGCTTTGATAAAGATTTCCATTTGATCACGCACATGATCCTGACCTTGATAATCATCCAACAGTTTTGGACGAATCGCGCGATCAATAATGTCATCTTCACGTGTTGTTTCGAAGTTGCCCGAAACCAGTCGATCCGCTTCAATCATAGTTTACTGTCTACTCAATACTTGGTTTATACCATTGAACGAAGTGCATCACGGATAATCGCTTCACTGCTCATTTCTGGCTGTGTCACTTGTGATACGACTTTAGCGGCAATTTGTGGCTTGTAACCCAATGCAATTAATGCGCTTACAGCTTCATCTTCAGCACGTGCTTGATTAGCTGGGTTTTGGATTGGTGCATTAGATGCTGCGGTATCAAGCGCAGGCGTAAACAGATCACCTTCACCCCACCCTTTTAAACGATCTTTCATTTCAACTACCAGACGTTCAGCGGTTTTCTTACCGACACCCGGAATTTTCACCAGTGTCGTCACATCTTCTAGCTCAACACTACGAACAAACTGGCTTGCTGTCATCGCAGATAAAATCGCTAAGCCCAATTTAGGCCCAACACCATTGGCTTTGATCACTTCACGGAAAAGCTCTCGTTCGCTTTTCTTATTAAAGCCATATAGCAGTTGTGCATCTTCACGAACAACAAAATGAGTAAAAATAATGGCTTCTTGGCCGATCTCTGGTAACTCATAAAAACAGCTCATCGGCATTTGTACTTCATAACCAATACCGCCCACTTCCAATAAAACTTCTGGTGGCTGTTTTTCAATTACTATTCCGCGTAGTCGACCAATCAAAACATTATCTCTATATTGAATTTAAACTGGCACTAGAATAGTAAAGAGCTGGATGGATATCCAGCACTTTATCACTAGAGAGCCAAGCTGATTTCGCTTTATTGTTTTGCTTCACTAAAATTCAGGTAGAAAAAAAGCAGCTCAAGGCTGCTTTTTATTTTTCCAATGAGATGATTCTATCATTTATCGATAACGACCACGGCGTGCGCCTGTGGCTTTACCTGCCATTGCCACCAGTGTTTTATGGGTATGGGCATGACAAATCGCAACGGCTAAGGCATCAGCAGCATCGGCTTGCGGTTTTCCAGCCAGCTTCAGTACTGAACACACCATGTGCTGCACTTGGGCTTTATCAGCACCACCAGTGCCTACCACCGCTTGTTTGATCAAACGTGCGGCATATTCACTAACAGGTAAATCGGCATTGACCGCCGCCACAATGGCACTGCCACGAGCCTGCCCTAACTTAATTGCTGAGCTGGCATTTTTGCCCATGAAGACTTCTTCAATGGCAAAGCAATCAGGCTGGAATTGGGTGATCACTTCAGACACCCCCGCATAGATTTGCTTTAATCGTCCGGGAATATCAGGCTCAGAAGTACGAATACAACCACTACCTAAATATTCCAATTTTCGTCCAACCTGACGAATAACCCCGTAACCGGTAATACGAGAGCCGGGGTCAATTCCTAAAATAATCGACATTTAATACAACCATAGCGAGCAATTATTCAAGTGTTGCTGCTACTTCATCTGACATGTCACCGTTATGGTAAACTTCTTGAACGTCATCGAGATCTTCTAGTGCATCAATCAAGCGCAGTAGTTTCGGTGCCGTAGTTGCATCTAATTCTGCTTTGGTCGATGGCACTAAGGTTACTTCTGCATTTTCTGCTGTAAAACCTGCCGCATCTAACGCATCTTTCACGCTACCGAAATCAGACGGTGTAGTGTAAACATCAATGGAACCATCATCGTTGGTTTCAATATCATCCGCCCCAGATTCTAGTGCGACTTCCATTACGGCATCTTCATCTAAACCAGCCGTGTATGAAATTACCCCTTTCTTATCGAAAAGGTAACTAACACTACCATCCGTACCTAGATTACCGCCAGCTTTAGAGAATGCATGACGTACACCTGAAACAGTACGATTACGGTTATCAGTTAAACACTCAACCATTACTGCCGTACCTGCAGGGCCATAACCTTCATAGATAACCGTTTCTACGCCTTCATCACCTTCACCACCAGTACCACGGGCCACTGCACGGTTAATGGTGTCACGGGTCATGTTGTTAGAAAGTGCTTTATCAATAGCGGCACGTAGACGTGGATTGTTATCAACTTCACCGCCACCTTCTTTGGCGGCTACGGTAATCTCACGAATTAACTTCGTAAAAATTTTACCGCGTTTGGCATCTTGAGCAGCTTTACGATGTTTAATATTGGCAAATTTACTGTGTCCAGCCATATTATCTCCAGTTGGAAAGTGTTGATACGTGTTACTTATATGAAAACATAAACTAAATAAGTAGTTAAAGCGAACAAAACACTTTTACCAAATGAGCAATAAGCTAAACAATCTAAATGCAGACAACAAAAAAGCCGACACTTTAGATGCTTTTCAAATGAAAGAGGCAAATAAATCGTCGGCTTTTATTAAAGCAAATTAATCAGATTATTCTGTGTCTTTTGCTTCTTCTTCTTTCTTAGCAATCTTAACCGCAATAGATAGTTCTTCTAGTGCTGCTGGATTTGCTAGGCTTGGCGCGTCAGTTAATAGACATGCTGCTGCTGTTGTTTTAGGGAACGCGATAACATCACGGATGTTGTCCGTACCACAAAGTAGCATTACAAGACGGTCAAGACCGAACGCAAGACCTGCGTGTGGTGGTGTACCGAACTTAAGCGCATCTAGTAGGAAACCAAACTTCAAGCGTTGCTCGTCTGCATCAATACCTAGGATATCGAACACAGTTGATTGCATTTCAGAGTTGTGGATACGTACAGAACCACCGCCCACTTCGTAACCGTTAATTACCATGTCGTACGCATTTGATAGCGCAGCTGCAGGGTTAGCCGCTAGCTCTTCTGGTGTTAGGTTTAGTGGTGAAGTGAATGGGTGGTGCATTGCAGATAGTGAACCATCTTCGTTCTCTTCGAACATTGGGAAATCAACAACCCAAAGTGGTTTCCATGCTGACTTGTCTGTTAGACCTAGATCTTCACCTAGTTTCAGACGAAGTGCGCCCATCGCTTCAGTTACAACACGCTTGCTGTCTGCACCGAATAGGATGATGTCGCCAGATTCTGCTTGAGTACGCTCAAGAAGATTAGCAACCACTTCTTCGTTAAGGAACTTAGCAACTGGCGATTGAACACCTTCAAAGCCTGCTGCACGATCGTTCACTTTCATCCATGCTAGGCCTTTCGCACCGTAGATACCCACGAACTTAGTGTATTCGTCGATTTGCTTACGGCTTAGCTCAGCGCCACCTGGTACACGGATAACCGCTACGCGACCTTTTTCGTCGTTTGCAGGGCCTGAGAATACTTTAAAATCTACATCTTTTAGGATGTCAGCAACATCTACTAACTCAAGTGGGTTACGTAGATCTGGCTTATCAGAACCAAAACGACGAGCGGCTTCTTCGAAAGACATGATTGGGAATGTGCCAAGATCAACATTTAGGATCTCTTTCCACATTTCAGTGATCATCTTTTCAGTCACAGCACGAACTTCTTCAGCTGTCATGAAAGACGTTTCGATATCGATCTGAGTAAATTCAGGCTGACGGTCAGCACGTAAGTCTTCATCACGGAAACACTTAACGATTTGGTAGTAACGGTCAAAACCAGACATCATTAGCAGCTGTTTAAATAGCTGTGGTGATTGTGGTAGTGCGTAGAAGTTACCTTTGTGAACACGGCTTGGTACTAGGTAGTCACGTGCACCTTCTGGTGTCGCTTTTGTTAGTACTGGTGTTTCGATATCAAGGAATGCATTGTCATCTAGGAAACGACGAACAAAGCTTGATGCTTTAGCACGTAGCTTGATGCGATCGCTCATTTCTGGACGACGAAGATCTAGGTAACGGTATTTTAGACGTTGCTCTTCAGAGTTCTTTTGGTTGAAGTCTAAAGGTAATACGTCTGAACGGTTAATGATTTCAAGGCCAGTTGCGTAGATTTCAACTTCCCCCGTTGCCATGTCTTTATTACATTGGCTTTCAGGACGCTCACGCACTTCACCCGTTAGACGAATACAAAACTCGTTACGTAATTGGTTTGCTAGTGTGAAGATCTCAGTCATATCAGGATCAATAACAACCTGAACCACACCTTCGCGATCACGCATATCAATAAAGATAAGGCCGCCTAAATCACGACGACGGTTTACCCAGCCGCATAGCTCGACTGTTTGTCCTGCAAGGGACTTGTTCAGGTGTCCACAATAATGGGTGCGCATAAGAAATTCCCAATCTATATACTTTACATTCCCGCGTTTAGGGTCGATTACGCTAAACGTCAGGCTAATTCAATCCCGACCGCTTGCTGTCTAATTTATCGTCTAAATTGGATAGCAAGAAGGCCGAGAGACAAAAATAACGAGGCATTATACCCAAAGAGCCTCAATAAGCGAAGTCATCACCACGTAATTCCTCACCAATTGATCGTGACTGTTTATTTCCCTATTTCTTTAGTCTATTTGCGCAGTAATTTCACTGTTTTCCTGCTAAATTACCTTACATTAACGTCTTACTGCTGTTTTATTAACCTTAACGAACACTATGTCTTTACCTATGCATCCACCACTGCCGCTTTATCTTGGCTTATCACAATGGTCACATAATCATTGGCTACAAAGTTTGTATGGCAAAGGCTGTAAAATTAGTGACCGCCTATCACGTTACGCCGAGGTTTTTCATACTGTGGAAGGTAATACCACCTTCTATGCTATCCCAAGTATGACAACGGTAAAAAACTGGAACGATGCCACCCCAGAATCGTTCCGCTTTACCTTTAAAATTCCCCAAACCATCACCCATCAGCAGCAACTTCGTCACAGTAATCAAAGCTTGGTGGATTTTCTTAATACCATGTCGCCCGTTGAGGAAAAAACGGGTTGCTGGATGATCCAACTTCCTGCCCGTTTTGCACCTAACGATCTGCCACTGCTTGATGCTTTTCTTGATCAATTCCCTAAACACGTCACCACAGGGGTTGAAGTGCGTCATCCGGCATTTTTCGCTAAAGGTGATGAAGAAAAAGCACTTAATAGAATGCTATTAGAAAAAGGCAGTAACAGAATCATTATGGATAGCCGCCCAGTGTTTTCAGCCACACCAAACACTGACGCAGTTATTGATGCACAAAAGAAGAAGCCTCGTGTACCTGTTCACGCCATTGCTACCGCTGATAATCCGGTGATCCGTTTTATTGGTCATCCTGATGATGCTTGTAACGATCCTTTCTTTGTCAATTGGCTACAACGTTTACCGCTGTGGATAGCGGAAGGTAAAACACCGTACTTGTTCATTCATACCCCAGATAATAATGCTGCACCTGAATCTGCTCGTCGATTATATGGCGTGTTACGTGAACATATTGCAAAAGCACAGCCGAGTTTGAGCCCTCTGCCTGAACTGGCAATGCCAAAAAATACGAAAATGGTTACGCCACAAATATCGTTACTGTGATCGTATATACCCAAGTCACTTCCTTTTATTTTCGGATTAACTAGCAGAGATTTCTTACAAAGCAACTAATCAGAAAACACTAAAGACAAATGCTGCTATTTTCTCTACAATACGCGACCTTTCAAAGGTGATGGATCGCCTGAGTATCAGCAAGGTTTGATGCTCAATACACACAAAGGATCCCTGTTCTTTATATATTATGAGGTTCGTGAGAAATGGCAGGCCACGACAATATTTTTGCTGCGCCAATTGAAAAACTGGGTGATTTCACGTTTGATGAACGTGTAGCTGAAGTTTTCCCTGATATGATCCAACGCTCGGTTCCGGGTTACAGCAATATCATTTCAGCCATTGGTATGTTAGCTGAGCGCTTTGCCAAGCCTCATTCTAAAATCTTCGATCTTGGTTGCTCTTTAGGTGCAGCCACACTATCTATGCGTCGTCATATCCAACAAGAAGGATGTGAAATATTAGCAATTGATAACTCAGCTGCTATGGTTGAACGTTGTCGCTTATTAGTTGACGCATATCGCTCTGATACACCAGTACAAGTCATTGAAGCTGATATTCGAGAGGTCGACATTGTTGATGCCTCGGTGGTGGTTTTAAACTTCACCCTGCAATTTCTTGCCCCACAAGATCGCCAAGCATTATTAGAGAAAATCTATCAAGGCTTGCGTCCTGGCGGCATTTTAATCCTCTCTGAGAAATACATTTTCGATGATGAACGTGCGAATGAATTATTGATCGATCTTCACCACGATTTTAAACGAGCGAATGGTTACAGCGAACTAGAAATCAGTCAAAAACGTAGCGCAATTGAAAACGTGATGCGTCCTGACAGTATTGAAACCCATAAAGCACGTTTCAATCAGATTGGTTTCTCTAGCTCAGAAGTATGGTTTCAATGCTTCAACTTCGGCTCAATGTTCGCGATTAAATAAGGTTTTTTGTTCCATATGTTTAGTTTTTCTGATTTTTATCAGCTTATTGCACAACACGATACGTTACGTCCATGGCTGAATACACTTCCTAAACAATTAAGTGATTGGGAAGAAAGTGAGCATGGTGATATGGGTCGTTGGATGCGTGCCCTGCAGAAGTTTCCAACCGATAAGCCAGACATCATTGATTTAAAAAATGAAGTAAGCGTGCGTAATGAAGTACCTATCGCTGACGGTGAGAAGAAACGTTTAGAAAGCCTATTACGTTTGCTTCACCCATGGCGTAAAGGTCCATACAAGATGCACGACATTCATATTAATACAGAATGGCGCTCAGATTGGAAATGGGATCGCGTATTGCCTCACATTAGCCCATTAAAAGGCCGTACTGTGCTTGATGTTGGCTGTGGTAACGGTTACCACATGTGGCGCATGTTAGGCGAAGGTGCAAAACTAACAGTGGGTATTGATCCATCAAACCTATTCTTAATCCAATTTGAAGCGATTAAGCGTCTAATGGGTAATGATGACCGTGCATTTTTACTACCATTAGGTATTGAGCAACTACCTGAACTAAAAGCGTTTGATACCGTATTTAGTATGGGTGTGCTGTACCACCGCCGTTCACCGCTAGATCACATTATTCAATTGAAAAACCAACTACGTAAAGGTGGTGAGGTTATTCTTGAAACATTAGTGATCGATGGTGATGAAAATGCGGTGTTAGTTCCGACTCACCGTTACGCTCAAATGCACAACGTTTATTTCTTCCCATCAGCAAAAGCATTAAAGGTGTGGATGGAAAAATGTGGCTTTGTTGATGTTCGTATTGTTGACGAGAATACCACGACAACTGATGAGCAAAGATCAACAGATTGGATGACAAATAATTCCCTTCCGGAATATTTAGATCCAGAAAATCCGTCAAAAACTATCGAAGGATATCCAGCACCGAAACGTGCGGTTTTAGTGGCTCGTAATCCTGACTAGTAACTGACACTGGGATGCTGTTCGCATCCCTTTTTGTAAGGTAAACTACGGTAGACATTAGAAAATAGATGCACATAGGAGATATGATGCTTCGCTTCAGCGTACCATTATTAACATTAGCAATACTGACAGGGTGTTCAACCACGCAGCCACAAGATCATCAAGAAACAATGGCGGCGATCAATAACGTAGAACAAAACATCAACACCAAATTTGATACTGTTTCTACGCGCATGGATTCACAGCAGCAATATATTGCTGAGCTAGAAAATAAATTGGCGTCTATTTCTAAAGATCTAAAATTTATTAAGCAAAAAAGCTTAGTAAAACCTAAAGTCATTGTTGAAAAACAAATTGTTCGTGTACCAGTCGAGCCTAAGATTGAAGCAAATCCAACGCAAGCGAATGGTAAAGCGATCCTAGGTCAAGAAGAGTGGGTTTGGATTGATTCAGTAAAATCTTTCTTTAAAGCTCGTGTTGATACTGGTGCAACAACATCTTCTCTTAATGCAGTTGACGTTCAAACCTTTGAGCGTGATGGCAAAGAATGGGTGCGCTTTAATCTAAGTCATGATTCTGCGATGGATACCCCAGAAGAAAAAGCGCAAAACGATAAGGCAACGCCTGAAACAATTGAAGCGCCTATTGTTCGTTGGGTTCGTATTCGTCAATCAACCTCAGAAGACGCGGTTCGTCGTCCAGTGATTGAAGCATGGATCACTCTTGGCAGCTTACACGAGAAAGCCCAATTTACCCTTGCCGACCGAACTAAGATGGACTTCCCTGTTTTATTAGGTCGTGAATTCTTTAAAGACATCGCACTTGTTGATGTTGGCAAGCAATTTGTTCAAGGAAAGACTGAGCCAAAACCTGAGCCGGTCAGCGCTAACAAATAATTGATGAGGATGTCATGACGTCTAGAGTACCTTTTTATATCCTAATTTCTCTGCTGATCATTGCAGGCTTGGGACTTAGCATGTATCGCCATGATGTTTACGGTGTGCCGTGGACGCCAGGTGAAGAACGTGCCGTATGGGAAGTGGAAGCACGAGTACAATTCGATGCGGTTGGTGATCCTGTTGAAGTGAAGATGGCAACGCCTGCAACACAGGAAGGCTTTACCCTGATTGATGAAAGTACCTCGTCACCTCCTGGTTATTCTGTAGTAATTCACAATACCAAAGAAGGTCGCCAAGCAGATTGGGCTACACGAACCGCTGTTGGTAAACAAGTGCTTTATTACAAAACTCAGCTATTAGTTGATGATCAAGCACAATACAAAGAAGTACCACCGAAAGGCGAAACTGAAACTGTAAGCTTGAGCAACCCTCAGCAAACAGCAGCGACTGCACTTTTGACACAAGCGCGTAATTTATCAGCCAATAACGCAACGTTTACCCGTGAACTTATTCGCCAGTTGCAAGATAAGCAGAATCAAAATGCGTCTGTTTTACTTGACTCAATGAGCCCACAAGAAGCGATCACGAACTTACTTTCTCTTGAAGGTATTCATTCTCGCATCGTCAGTGGTCTAACACTGGAAGATGGTCGTCGTCGACAAACCGTGATGCCGATGGTTGAAGTTTGGGATAACGATAGCTGGAAACTGTTTAACCTCACTACAGGTGAAGAAGGCAAACCTTCAGATGTGATGATCTGGAACCAACAAGGCAGCGCAATGCTGGACGTTGTTGGTGGTCGTAACTCAAATGTGACCTTCTCTATCATCGCACAAGACATCACACCACAGCGTGCAACGGAAGAGAAAATTAAAGCAGAAGATTTATTAAACTTCTCTATCCACTCGCTACCACTTGAAGAACAAGCGATGTTTAAAACCATCATGCTTGTACCAATTGGCGCATTAATTGTGGTATTCCTGCGTGTTATTGTTGGCTTGAAAACCTCAGGTACTTTCATGCCAGTACTGATCGCCGTGGCGTTTGTACAAACCCAATTAATGACAGGTATTATCGGTTTCCTACTGATTGTCGGTACAGGTTTGATCATTCGAAGTTACTTGTCGAAACTGAACTTGCTCTTAGTCTCGCGGATATCTGCGGTGATAATAACGGTAATATTGATCATTTCTATCTTCACCGTAGTGGCATTTAAGATTGGTCTTGTTGAAGGTCTAACGATTACCTTCTTCCCAATGATCATCTTGTCATGGACTATCGAACGTATGTCTATCCTATGGGAAGAAGAAGGTGCCAAAGAAGTCTTTGTACAAGGTGGTGGCTCACTACTAACAGCGATCCTTGTGTACCTTGCAATGACTAACCCTATGGTACGTCACCTAACATTTAACTTCATTGGTGTGCAGTTCATCATTCTGGCTGCCATCCTAATGCTAGGTAACTACACAGGTTATCGTTTAAGTGAACTTCGTCGTTTTAAGCCGCTGACTGAGGATTAATCGATGAATTTCTTTTCACGTTTTACTTCACCAAGCAAGTTGAAAGAACGTGGCATCATGGGGATGAACAAGCGTAATCATAGCTACATTGGTCGCTATAATGATCGCAGTCGTTATCCCCTTGTTGATGATAAATTGAAAACAAAATTTATCGCTCAACAAGCTGGTGCAACCGTTCCTGATTTGATCGGTGTTATCGATAGCCAAGGTTCAGTGAAGAACATTCATGACATGGTCAAAGATTGGCCGGGCTTTGTAATTAAGCCTGCGCAAGGCTCTGGTGGTAAAGGTATCTTGGTTATTGTTAAGCACAAAGACGGTATTTACGTAAAACCGTCTGGCGCTGAAATTAACAAGCAAGATGTTGAGCGTCATATTACCAATACCCTAGCAGGACTGTTTTCGCTTGGTGGTAAGAATGACGTTGCCATGGTCGAAAACTTGATTCAATTCGATGATGTTTTTGACGGCTTTAGCTTTGAAGGTGTGCCAGATGTACGTGTTATCGTATTTAAAGGCTACCCTGTGATGGCAATGATGCGTTGTTCAACATCAGCATCTGATGGTAAAGCAAACTTGCACCAAGGTGCTGTTGGTGTAGGTATTGATATCGCATCAGGCAAAGCAATACGTGCGGTGCAGTTTAACCAACCTATTGAACGCCACCCAGATACTGATCGCTTACTCAGTGAGCTTCAAGTACCAAACTGGGACAAGCTGCTAACCCTTGCTGCAAGTGCATGGGAAATGACAGGTTTGGGCTACATGGGTACAGACATGGTATTGGATAAAGTAAAAGGCCCAATGGTTCTTGAGCTAAACGCCCGTCCAGGTCTTGCGATTCAAATTGCCAATGGTTGTGGTTTGTTACCTCGCCTACGCCACATTGAAAGCATGGGAACCACCGCACATACCCCATCACCAGAAGAGCGTGTTGCTTATGCGGCACACCAATTTGGGGTTAAGCCTGAGTTCTAAGTAACGTTAAAAGTTTAACATTCTAAAGCCCTATCTTCGGATGGGGCTTTTTATTATTAAATTGCATAAAACATTAAAGCTTTTACTGCCTGTGTCGATATAAAGCATACTGAGAACATTTAGGCGACAGGCAATGCAATCCATTTCTTTAGACAATATGCTGATTAATGAAATCCAGCTTGGCACAGGACTCAACCATGCAGTTGAATCTGGTCGTCGTGCTGATTTCTCATTAATGTTAGCATTATTATCTTCAGAGTTAATGGAAAGCACCCCACAAGATACCGACCAAGCCCCTGTTCAATCAGAGCAGCAACTTCGCGCTTATTTTGAGTTGCCGACACCACAGCCTCTGACAACATCAGAACACTGCTATCAACGCTCTGCTGAGCAAGCAAAAGCGTTCCACGATGCCGGCATTGTTAGCACCCGTTTGCTACAAGGCCTACAACCAACAGCATTGACTTTTCCTGTGGAAAACACCAAAGGTTTACCCGAAGATATTTTCCATAATCTCTCTGTGCATGAGCGTCGTAAACTGCCGCCAGAAGAGCCTCGTCCAATTTCTGCCTCTCCGCAAAATTTGTATGCTTCGCTGATCCATGCCAAACGCACATCAGAACTTTATCACGCAGCCTAACCAGCTTTAGTACACAAAAACCGAAATATTCAACACTGTTTTCATGCTAAATGCGCATCTTCGTGAACATAGTCAAATACTAGCATATCTAATTATTCTATTGTTTATTCGTTGACTAACATAATAATTAGCTACCGATTACACATATCAGTAGTTTTCTACACTTGCAAAACAGTTATATGCAGTGTGTATCTTGGTATAAGTAATCTTGGATGATAACGCTATGCATATTAAAGAATCCGTTATAATCATTACTGCGGCAGGCTCTCCGGTTGGGAGAAGACTTGCACTGCATTTTGCCTCTCTAGGCACGGAGATCGCATTAATTGATACTGATATTGATGCGTTACACGTTACCTATAAAGACTGTATTCACTATCACCATAATGTCGAAGTTTTTCATTTACAAAACACACAGCAAGCAACAATTAAACAACTATTAACGTCTGTTTATCGAAGATTTGGACGTTTTAATATTCTGATTAACTCATGGCCAAAAAGCGCAGATATTCCAAACTTACTCGCACCTGATGCGATTACTTGTTTCACAAAGGTGATGTGTAATGGCGCAACGACTTTCTTTGCCTTTGGCAATGTGGCCGCATCATTTATGCAGCATACAAAGCTTCCAGCACTTATTATCAACCTAGCCGTTAAACAGCCACATCATCAGCCACAATTACCAGATACCTGTAAATGTGTGGTTCAGGGTTTAACGCAAAGTTGGTCAAAAGAGCTGGCGGAAAAGAATATTCGTGTCGGTGGGATCATCCCAATAAACTCACCGACGGAAGCAAGTAATGACACACAAATACACGCAGCTTTACTCGATGAGATTGTAAGTAGTATTGAATACATGATCCGTAATGAATCATTTAATGGCAGAGTGTTAGAAGCTGAATCCGCTATTTAATTCATTGCATTTAAAGGATAAAGCCCATCGCTATCCCTTTTTTAACGAATTATTTATCACAGACAAAACGCAGAAAAGAAAAAAGCCCACTAATTAGTGGGCTTTTTCGTTAAGTCTCGAAAGATATTAAGCTTTTGCTTTTTCTTTCTTAGCTTTAGCTGGTTTATCAGCTTCTTGCTCTGACTTCTTGATCACTGTAGTGCCTTCGAAAGTTTCACCTTCAACGAATGCTTTACCGTAGTAAGAAGCTAGAAGCACGTCTTTAAGCTCAGAGATTAGAGGGTAACGAGGGTTCGCACCTGTACATTGGTCATCGAACGCTTCTACAGATAGCTCATCAACCTTCGCTAGGAAGTCAGCTTCTAATACACCAGCAGCCTGAATAGACATTGGGATTTCTAGGTTTGTCTTCAGCTCATCTAACCATGCAAGTAGACGCTCAATCTTCTGAGCAGTACGATCACCAGCTTGAGTTAGACCTAGGTGATCTGCAACTTCTGCGTAACGACGACGTGCTTGTGGACGGTCGTATTGAGAGAATGCAGTCTGCTTAGTTGGGTTATCGTTAGCGTTGTAACGAACCACGTTAGAAATCAACAGTGCGTTAGCTAGACCGTGTGGTAAGTGGAACTCAGCACCTAGTTTGTGAGCCATTGAGTGACACACACCTAGGAATGCGTTCGCAAACGCGATACCAGCGATAGTTGCCGCATTGTGTACTTTCTCACGTGCGATTGGGTCGTTTGCACCATTCGCATAGCTTGAAGGTAGGTATTCTTTTAGCATCTTAAGTGCTTGAAGTGCCTGACCGTCAGAGTATTCGTTAGCAAGAACAGATACGTAAGCTTCTAGTGCGTGAGTTACTGCATCGTAACCACCAAACGCTGTTAGTGACTTAGGCATGTTCATTACAAGGTTTGCATCAACGATTGCCATTTGTGGCGTTAGTTCGTAGTCAGCTAGTGGGTACTTAGCACCAGTTTTGTCGTCAGTTACAACCGCAAATGGTGTTACTTCAGAACCTGTACCAGAAGTCGTCGTGATACATACTAGCTCAGCTTTCTGACCCATTTTAGGGAACTTGTAGATACGCTTACGGATATCCATAAAGCGCATTGCTAGTTCTTCGAAGTGCGTTTCTGGGTGCTCGTACATTACCCACATGATCTTCGCAGCATCCATTGGTGAACCACCACCTAGTGCAATGATCACGTCAGGTTGGAAGCTCTTCATTGCTTCAGCGCCTTTCTCAACAACAGATAGTGTTGGATCCGCTTCTACATCAAAGAATGTTTGAACTTCCATACCGTTAGCTTTAAGCAGGCTAACTACTTCATCAGCGTAACCGTTGTTGAATAGGAAACGGTCAGTTACTAGGAATGCACGCTTCTTACCTTCTAAATCGCTCAGTGCAATTGGAAGGCTACCACGACGGAAGTAAATTGATTTAGGTAGTTTGTGCCACAACATATTTTCAGCTCGCTTCGCTACTGTCTTCTTGTTGATAAGGTGCTTAGGACCTACGTTCTCAGAGATAGAGTTACCACCCCATGAACCACAACCTAGAGTTAGAGACGGTGCAACGTTGAAGTTGTAAAGATCACCGATACCACCGTGAGTCGTTGGGATGTTTACAAGAATACGTGCAGTTTTTAGACGGTCACCGAAGTACTTGATACGGTCAGCGTTAACGTCTTGGTTTGTATATAGACCAGATGTGTGACCGATACCACCGATTTCAACCATAGTTACCGCTTGGTCTACTGCATTTTCGAAAGATGACGCACGGAACATACCTAGTGTTGGAGATAGTTTCTCGTGTGCAAATTCGTCGTCAGCAGAAACTTGAACACCTTCACCGATAAGGATCTTAGTGTTAGCAGGTACTGTTACACCAGCCATTGCCGCAATCTTAGTTGCAGGTTGACCTACGATATCTGCGTTTAGTGCGCCGTTGATTAGTAGCACTTTACGAACTTTATCAGCTTCTTCTTTAGATAGAACGTAACCGTTGTGAGAAGCAAAACGTGCTTTCACTTCGTCGTACACTTCATCCATAACGATAACTGCTTGCTCAGAAGCACACACTACACCGTTGTCGAATGTTTTAGACATAAGTACAGATGCTACTGCACGTTTGATGTCTGCAGTTTCGTCGATAACAACTGGAACGTTACCTGCACCTACACCGATAGCTGGTTTACCTGAAGAGTAAGCCGCTTTAACCATGCCTGGACCACCAGTAGCAAGGATAAGGTTGATGTCATCGTGCTTCATTAGTGCGTTAGATAGTTCAACTGAAGGTTGATCGATCCAGCCGATGATGTCTTTTGGTGCGCCTGCAGCAACAGCAGCATCTAGTACTAGTTTTGCAGCAGCGTTAGTTGATTCTTTAGCACGTGGGTGTGGCGAGAAGATGATCGCGTTACGTGTTTTAAGAGAGATAAGAGATTTAAAGATCGCTGTAGATGTTGGGTTAGTCGTTGGTACGATACCACAGATGATACCTACAGGCTCTGCAATAGTCATGGTGCCGAACTCGTCGTTCTCTTCCAAGATACCGCATGTCTTTTCGTCTTTGTATTTGTTGTAGATAAATTCAGAAGCGAAGTGGTTTTTAATAACCTTGTCTTCGATGATACCCATGCCAGATTCAGCAACAGCTTGCTGAGCTAGAGGAATACGAGCGTTGTTAGCTGCTAGAGATGCTGCGCGGAAAATCTTATCCACTTGCTCTTGAGAGTAAGTAGCAAACTCTTTTTGAGCAGCTTTAACACGTGCAACCATTGCATCTAGTTCAGTCATATTTGTAACAGGCATAGTAGACTCCTACCTTAAGATTGAAAACTTTTTAGTAAGGATACGGCTTGATTCCTTTCATTCTTAACCCTCTCAGGTCAAGAAAACACATACTTAGTAAATTGCTTTCAAAACTGATTATATTTAGTCATATTTTAAAAAGATTTGATTTAGATCACTATTAATCCACATGTTCAATTAATGCTAAGATTTACTTAAATTGAACAAAAAACAAACTCTTATAAGTTAATGTAAGTGTTTTCATCTATATTCCACATAAACGAGATTTACATCACTTATTTCACAAGACGAAATATTACGTAATAAAAATACATTTACTAGTCCCATATTCACCCAGTTGTGATAGTTATCACTTTTTTATATGACAATTGGTCAATATTGAATCATTGGTAGATAAGCAACTTGATTAACTAGAGTAGTAGATATTTTGAAG
>NZ_SSMG01000416.1 GCF_009873615.1 Photobacterium lucens | reverse complement strand
ATCTATTATTATTCTTAAACTATTAAGAAATGTAAAAGCTTTTTTGTTATTTAATGCTTTAAACTGCCTAATAAAAGCATATGTGAACAAAATAGAGACAGATGTGGGAGAGTAGAAATAAAAATGCCTCCATTTTATAAAAGAGGCACTTCGGTTTAGTAAATGATATTACCGATACTGTTAAATAGCTGGCTCATACCTTGGGTGAAATGCAGTGGCGCATTGGAGACGGTATAGCATAAACATCCATTAGCCGTTTTCGGACTATGATCGTGATGGGATTCATCCAGTAAAATAAAGTCACCAGCTACATAGTGTCCGTTTTCATCACTAAAATCACCAGCAAGCAATAAGGTAAGCTCGTAACCTTTGTGTTTGTGGGCAGGAATCGCACCACCACTGTCAATATGCAGTAGACTTGAACGTATTTCGCCTTCATTGACGGGTAATCTCGCTCGACTAATTTTGCCTAAACCATGCCAATTGAGTTCGTTAAATCGATTAAATGCGCGAGGTAAAGTATAAGTTAGCCCTTTGCACTCAATCACCTGTGGTTTGGATGCTTGATGCAAGGTCAGAGCTTCATCATTTTCAACAATATCACTTAACATAGCTGCAAAAGAGGCATCCACTTTTAAATCTAGGTTCAAATCATGTGTATTGTTTTGACATTGCGACCAAGACCTCTCGGCAATTTTCGGGGTTAAGTCGGCTTCCAGCTGCTGACAATGGGGGCAAAGCTCAATGTGTGCCGCAACAGCAATAGACAGTGAGAGTGATAACTGACCTTGAATATGTTGCTCTAATAGTTGCTTGCTCGGATGATGCTTAATAAGTGGCATATTAGTAGTCATCGTCTTTCTCCAAATGCAAACGTAGCTTCTGTAAGCCTAAACGTAACCTTGATTTTACTGTGCCAACGGGGAGCCCTAGTTGATCGGCAAGATCTTGATGAGAACGCTGGTTTAGATATATCTCTTTCACCACGGTTTGTTGGGTTTCCGGTAGGGTAGCAATAAGTGTAATTAGCTCATCCCCCAGTTGCTCATTACTAGGATCATCGATTGTCACTAACTTTTGTTCAAAGATAGGCCAAATATCATCACTGTAATTATCTTCTTTTGTTGCTTGACGTTTACGTAAAATATCAAAACATTGGTTACGCATAATAGTGTAAACCCAAGTTGATACTGCTCCTTTGTCAGGCTGAAAAAGATGAGCTTTACGCCAAACGGTGAGCATAGTCTCTTGCACAAGTTCCATGGCATTCGCTTCTTGTTTGAGGTGTTTCAACCCATAAGAGCGAATTTTAGGCGCAAAATGAGAGAAGATCGTTGCAAAAGCGGTTTTATCACGCTCTGTTGCAACGCTCACAAGGAGTTGCTTTTGTTGCTCAATACTGATCTCATTCATTGTGGGATGTCCCAACCTATGATGATGACTAGACTGAGAGTAAGGGTAAGTAATAACAGACATAATCTCAATGCGTATTGGTAAGACAAGTTAGACATTACAGAGAGATACGTTTGATATTTAGTTATCGATCATTTTTTTTGTAAATTGTCGTCAATGACTGTGTGAAGAAATGACAACGCAGCGGTATGGTCGTTACGACTCATAAACCACTGCTTTTGATTTACTTCTAGCGGCAGTATTTCTAGCCACCGTTGGCAAACCCATGTCATATCGTTGAAATTGGGTGACGGATAATAACTTGCGTGATCGGGGTGCTCTTTAAATAGTAACTTAAGACTATTAGCAATTTCGACATCGGTATAATCAATGTCGGTACTTCGCCAATTAGGGACGGTAGAGATTTCGCCAAAATAGAGATCGTCTTCATCGCGCCAATGGTCGTCAAGCAGAAATAGCTCTTTGGCTTGAATAGTAATGCTTAATACGCCATCTGGTAATGAATCAAAATCAGTGATAATGACACGTGTACCAAAGTGACAAATGGTATTGTCAATGGACATACACAACCCGAATCCATAGTTGTTTGTTGCAGCAATTTTTACCAGTTTGATATAACGAGGTTCAAAGATCCTTAATTTGCTGACCCCGCCTGGTAGTAGATAAATATCTAGTGGAAACAGAGGTATTTGCATAATCTTAGCCCTAACTGACGTAGTAAAGCTAATACCGTGCTGATTCTATTTTTATTGTTAGCACTGGCATCATGACTTACAGTATAAGCAGACATAAATAAGATTATTGTCTGCTTTTTGATAAACTCTGCGATATTTTTAGCTGCTATGTAAACAGTGATATTCAGCTTAAAACATGTTTAATTGCCGCTGTGAGCTGGGTTAATTGGGGAGGCTCAATAATAAATGGCGGCATAATATAAACCAGCTTGCCAAAAGGTCTAATCCACACGCCTTGCTTTACAAATGCTGCTTGAATGGTTTCCATATCAACCGCTTGGTGAAGCTCTACCACGCCGATAGCGCCAAGCCAACGCACCGATTTTACTTTTTCCAGCTCTGCAATAGGTGGAAGCTCATGTGCTAATTGTTGCTCAATATTTGCAATTTGTTGCTGCCATTTGTTTTTAGCCAAAATATCTAAACTGGCATTGGCAACCGCGCAAGCTAATGGATTTCCCATGAATGTTGGGCCATGCATAAAACATTGTGCTTCTCCGCTACATACCGTATCAGCGACATGTTTGGTGGTGATGGTGGCTGATAGCGTCATATAACCACCAGTAAGCGCCTTACCTAAACACATAATATCAGGGCTTATCTCAGCATGCTCACAAGCAAAAAGCTTACCCGTACGACCAAATCCAACCGCAATCTCATCGGCAATTAACAGAATATTATACTGATCACACAATTGGCGAATACGCTTTAAATACATTGGGTGATATAAGCGCATTCCACCTGCACCTTGAACAATAGGTTCGATGATCACCGCTGCAATATCGTTTTGATGTAGCAGCAATTTCTCCGCAAAGTCATTAATGTCGTTTTCATCCCACTCATCCCAAAAACCACACTCCGGTGATTTGGCAAAAATGTGCTCAGGAAGAAAACCTTTATAGATACGGTGCATGGAGTTGGTTGGATCAGTAACCGACATCGCAGCGAAAGTATCACCATGATAACCGTGGCTAACGGTTAAGAACTTAGAACGAGGTTCATTTTTCGCATGCCAGTACTGCAACGCCATTTTGAGCGCAACTTCTACTGCAACTGAGCCAGAATCTGCAAGAAACACTTTTTCTAATGGTGTTGGGGTGATGTTGACCAGTTTGCGACAAAGCTCAACAGCTGGCTGATGTGTAATACCACCAAACATCACATGAGACATTTTATCTAGTTGGGCTTTCGCGGCTTCTGTTAGTACTGGGTGATTGTAGCCATGGATGGTTGACCACCAAGAAGACATACCATCAATCAGTTTAGTGCCATTTTCCAATGTTAAATACACACCTTGCGCTGACATAACAGGGTAGCAAGGCAGTGGTGTCACGGTGGAAGTATAAGGGTGCCACACATGTTCCTTATCAAATTCAATATCAATATTGTTGCTTTTTTGCACAGATGTAAACCTCTGTTGTTATCCGTAGTTGACAGTCTACGTGCTGTTAGTAGACTAGCCAAGTAGTAATAGTTCATAGAGTTATCATTTATCAATACTTTGCTTATAGAAAGTGAAACAAAACGTTAACAACTAAAACTGTGTAATACATTGATAAAACGAAGGATCGAGCAAGTCCTTGTGAGTCGAAAATAACAATAACTGAGGTCAACACTGTGGAAGTACGTAATAATTGGACAGTAGAGGAAGTCCAAGCTTTATTCGATAAACCATTCATGGATTTGGTGTTTGAAGCACAGCAGGTACATCGTCAATATCATCAGCCAAACCAAGTTCAAGTCAGTACATTACTTTCGATCAAAACAGGTGCTTGTCCTGAAGATTGTAAATATTGTCCGCAAAGTGCCCATTACCGTACCGACGTTGATAAAGAGCGTTTATTAGAAGTTGAGCGTGTTTTAGACGCTGCGAATAAAGCGAAACAATCTGGTGCAACACGTTTTTGTATGGGAGCTGCATGGAAGAACCCTAAAGAGCGTGATATGCCGTATTTGCTTGATATGGTGAAAGGGGTGAAAGCCATGGGGCTGGAAACCTGTATGACGTTAGGCATGATCACTGGTGATCAAGCCAATACTCTCGCTGAAGCTGGGCTTGATTATTACAATCATAACCTAGATACCTCGCCTGAATACTACGGCAATATCATCACTACTCGTACTTACCAAGATCGCCTTGATACGTTATCTCACGTCCGTGATGCAGGCATGAAGATCTGCTCTGGCGGTATTATCGGAATGGGCGAGTCCTCTCGTGATCGCGCTGGTTTATTAGTAGAGCTTGCCAACTTACCAGTACATCCTGAAAGTGTGCCAATTAACATGTTAGTGAAAGTGAAAGGCACACCACTTGAAAGCGCAGAAGATGTCGACCCATTTGATTTTATTCGTATCGTAGCTGTTGCGCGGATCATTATGCCGAAATCAGCAGTGCGTTTATCCGCAGGTCGTGAAGACATGAATGAACAAATGCAAGCACTGTGTTTTATGGCGGGCGCTAACTCTGTTTTCTATGGCTGTAAGTTACTGACCACACCAAACCCTGGCGAAAATAAAGACATGCAGCTATTTGCCAAGTTAGGCATTAATAGTGAGCAACAAGCGGCTAAGCCTGACGAAATTCAAGAGCAAGAACTATTAGGTCAAGTGGCACAGCGTGTTGCGGCACGTCCGACAAAAGATGACATGTTCTACGATGCCTCACTTTAGTCAGCGGTTTCGTCAGGCATTAATTGAGCGAGATAAACAGGGGCTATATCGCAGCCGAACTTGTTTATCTCGTCAGCAGCTAGCTCATCAACAACCAGCAGCGCAGGTGAGTGTTAATCAACAATCGTTAATCAATTTCTCTAGTAACGATTATTTAGGGTTGGCGCAATCACCTGAGTTGATTAATGCATGGCAACAAGGATTAAGTTTGTACGGAGCGGGCAGTGGTGCATCCCCATTAGTGACAGGATTTCACTCGCCCCATGCCAAGTTAGAAGCGCAGTTATCTGAATGGCTCGGCTATGATCGGGCACTGTTGTTTAGCAGTGGCTTTAGTGCCAATCAAGCTTTACTTTTCACGTTATTGCAAAAGCAAGATGTGGTTTTTCAAGATAAGTTAAATCATGCCTCATTAATGGAAGCGGGGATGTTATCACCTGCGTTAATGAAGCGCTTTGCTCATAATGATGTTGAAGCACTTGATAAGTTACTTGTAAAAAGTGCTTTGGATTCTAACCAAGCCAAGATGGTGATCACTGAAGGTGTGTTCAGCATGGATGGGGATTGTTCTCCATTATCGAGACTGCGCCAAACCTGTGATAACCATCATGCATGGCTGGTGGTCGATGATGCTCATGGCTGTGGTGTGCTTGGTGAAGAGGGCAAAGGTAGCTGCGCTGCTGCCGGTATAAAAGCAGATATTTTGGTTATCACTTTTGGCAAAGCCTTTGGTTTACAAGGGGCCGCGATTCTATGTAATAACGATACCGCTGAATATTTAATTCAATTTGCCCGTCATTTTATTTACTCAACGGCGATGCCTCCGGCGCAAGCTCATGCATTAAGCAAGGCTTGTGAACTGATTCAACAACAAGCGTGGCGACGTGAAAAGCTGCATGATTTAAGTGAGCTACTGAGTGAACAATTAGATCCTGCTATTCCGCTGCAGCAAATAAGTACTCCTATCAAACCTATCGTGATTGGTGAGAGTGAGCGTACGGTTGCTATTTCTGAGCAGTTAAAACAGCGAGGCTTATGGGTGGGGGCTATTCGTCCGCCCACGGTGCCGAAAAATACTGCGCGCCTTCGAGTCACATTGACTGCAACTCATAATGAACAAGATATTCGGCTGCTTGCTGCATCATTAAATGAGGTGATTAATGAGCAATATAATGGATAAATCAAATACAGCGATTCAAACAGAACTCGCGGTGAGTATGGATAAACAAGCCGTCGCCTCGGCTTTTGGAAAAGCAGCAAAACACTACGATAAAGCAGCTGCATTTCAACGCCATGTTGGGCATTTGTTATTAGATAAATTGCCTCATCTTCATGCAGTGGATAATCCAAAAGAAGTGATCGATGTAGGCTGTGGCACAGGGTACTTCAGTGCAGAATTGCTCAAATTAGGCTTTAAAGTCACAGCTGCGGATTTGTCGGCTGAAATGTTAGCGCAGGCAAAGCAACGTTGTGGTGATGATTGTCGCTATTTACATGCTGATGCTGAAAACCTACCCGTTGTTGATAATAGCTATGATGTCGCGTTCAGTAGCCTTGCATTGCAATGGTGTGATGATTTATCAGTGCCATTAAATGAATTAAAACGTGTAGTACGCCCCGGTGGGATGATTTTTTTCACCACACTGGTTGATGGCTCGTTAGATGAGTTAAAAAAGGCGTGGGCACAAATTGATCACTATCAACATGTTAATGAATTTAAAGCAGAAAATGAGATAAAAGTTGCGCTGGCGCAAACGGGGTTACACATTGATAAATTACTATTTTTACCTATCGTGACGCATTATCAATCTGCAGTAGGCTTGATGAAAGATTTAAAGGGGATTGGCGCGACGCATTTGCAACAAAAACGACAGCATGCGTTATTTGGGCGTCAAACCCTAAATGCATTAGAGCAAGCCTACGATGTTTATCGCGATGAGAACAACCTGTTACCCGCAACTTATCAAGTATGTTTTGGAGTATTAATTAATGACTAATGCTTTTTTCCTTACTGGTACGGATACCGAAGTCGGTAAAACTGTCAGTAGTCGTGCTATTTTACAAGCAGCGAGTCAGCGCAATATAAAAATGGCGGGTTATAAACCTGT
The DNA here is from genome assembly GCF_009873615.1 of Photobacterium lucens. Classification (GTDB taxonomy): domain Bacteria; phylum Pseudomonadota; class Gammaproteobacteria; order Enterobacterales; family Vibrionaceae; genus Photobacterium; species Photobacterium lucens. Next base: position 4,297 of record NZ_SSMG01000416.1, on the reverse strand, counting down.
AGCATCGGGAAGTGATAACACGCCTGATGGTCTGCGTAATTCAGATGCCTTGTTCCTTCAAGAAGCTTCACCCGTTGAATTAACGTATGAAGAAGTAAACCCATATACCTTTAAAGAGCCAGTTTCTCCCCATTTAGCCGCAGAGCGAGAAGGGAAGCGTATTGATTTTGACGTGCTTTCTGAAGGTTTAGCGAAGCTAAAAGCGAAATCAGATGTCGTTTTAGTGGAAGGGGCTGGTGGTTGGCGTGTGCCTGTTACGCATACTGATTATTTATCAAGCTGGGTTAAACGTGAAAAGTTGCCTGTGATATTAGTTGTGGGTGTTAAATTGGGCTGTTTAAGTCATGCCATGCTGACTGCTGAAGCAATTAAAGCCGATGGTTTAGAGCTTGTAGGCTGGGTAGCTAACCGTGTAAATCCAGGTACTGAAAATTATGCTGAAATTATCAAAATGTTAGAGATCAATTTGCCGGGTAAGAAATTAGGTGAGATCCCTTATATGCCAGGTATTAACAAGCGTGATCTTGCTAGTTACATTGAGTTAGATGCTATCGGCTTATAAACAGAATATTGTTAGTCAGAAAGCAGAATAAGAAAAAGGCACTCATTGAGTGCCTTTTTCGTGTAACTGAGTCGCTGTGACTATTAATTGTCTTGAGTCAGACCAATTAGTAGTTCTTGTGTTTCCGTTGCTGACGTCGTGCCTGGCTGATCGATACCTAGCTCTTTGTGAGCTTCTTCTAAAGACATGCCAAGGTGACAACGTAAAATATCAATGGCAACTTGGTAACTTTCTTTATTAGCCATGAATCCTCCCTGGTTCAAATGCAATGCTATTAAGAGCATGCTTACAATAATCGAGAATGCATTTATTGGCAATAAGACTAAAGTCTAACGAGTCGTATATTGCTCATCTTAAAATATTATATTATTGATTTTTAATGATTTAATTTTTTAAAAATATGCAATTATTTTTATATCGATTGGATTGTTTTAGACTCATACACGCTAAAGGTCGTATGTGGGAGAAAGGCTTAACCTACCCTGTATCAAAAGAGGGAAGTTGCCGATTAGTATTGATAAATGACCTGATTGCACATATATAAAGAATTAGTAACAATTAAACTCTTTAAATTAAAAACGTATTCATTGAAGATAGCGTTAAGTAACAGATTTTGTTGAAAACAGAATCAATATAAGAGATAGCCTCAATCCTACTAATGAATAGTGGGTATTGAATAGTTTCTAAGTGGAGAAAGTTAGAAATATGAAGCGTATTGCCTTGTTTTTATTAACAAACTTAGCAGTAATGCTGGTGTTCAGTATTGTATTGAACATTGTATATGCTGTAACAGGGATGCAACCAGGTAGCCTATCAGGCTTGTTGGTAATGGCAGCTCTATTCGGTTTTGGTGGTTCAATTGTGTCTTTGATGATGTCAAAATCAATGGCACTGCGTTCTGTTGGTGGTATGGTAATTGAGCACCCACGTAATGAAACAGAACATTGGTTGATGGAAACGGTATCTCGTCAAGCTCAACAAGCGGGTATCGGTATGCCAACCGTTGCGATTTATGACTCACCAGATATCAACGCATTTGCAACAGGCGCAAAGCGTGATGATGCTTTAGTTGCAGTGTCTACGGGTCTACTTCATAGCATGACTCGTGATGAAGCAGAAGCGGTATTAGCACACGAAGTTAGCCACGTAGCTAATGGTGACATGGTAACCATGACTCTAATGCAAGGTGTGGTGAATACTTTCGTTATCTTTGTTTCTCGCTTAGTTGCTGGCGCAATCAGTGGTGTGAACAATAATGATGAAGAAGGCGAAGGTGGCGGTAGCTACATGACTTACTTCATTGTATCAACCATCATGGAAATTCTATTTGGCTTCTTAGCAAGCATCCTAACTATGTGGTACAGCCGTCATCGTGAATTCTATGCTGATGCGGGCTCTGCAAAACTAGTGGGTCGTGAGAAGATGATCGCAGCTCTTGAGCGTCTAAAAGTGAGCCACGAGCCGCAACTAGAAGGTTCAATGATGGCATTCGGTATTAATGGTAAGAAGTCATTATCTGAATTATTTATGACGCACCCACCATTAGACAAGCGTATTGATGCGCTTCGCCAAGGTGAATACCTAAACAAGTGATCCATTGTTGATGACTCGTTACAAGATAACAAAAAGCCCTACTGAGTAGGGCTTTTTTTATATCTTAATGTTTAGAATAACCGCTTAACTTGCGTGATGTGCTGTTAAGCGTGGGACTGGTTTATCGTTAATAGGCAAGTGAATTAACGCAGCAATAAATGCCATCACAACCGTTAGCCACCAAATTGGGGTGTAAGAATGATAGTAGTCATAAATACGACCGCCAACCCAAGCACCAAGGAAACTACCTACTTGATGGCTAAAGAAGACTAAGCCATATAAAGTTGATAGGTAACGTGCACCAAAGATTTGACGTACAAGTCCTGATGTCAGTGGCACGGTACCTAGCCAGCAAAAACCAATAGCACCACCAAAAATAACAGCAGTATCAACCGTTACAGGTAGAGTGACAAACGCTCCAATAACTAGGGTACGAACGAGGTAAAGTGCAGTCATTACGTATCGCTTATCAAAGCGATCCCCCATAATGCCCCAGAAGTAAGAGCCGAAGATATTAAAGATCCCAACATAAGCCAATGCCATTGCCGCTGTTTGCGCAGGTAAACCTTTATCAGCAAGGTAGCTTGGTAAGTGGGTAGCAATAAACATAACGTGGAAACCACACACAAAGAAACCCATGTGGATTAACCAATAGCTCTTATTGGTGAACGCCTCTTTTAATGCTTCTTTTAAGGTTTGGCTATCATCAACAACAGGTGCATCTTTTGCTGAGTCTTGCTTAGCAGTTTTCATGAAAGTTGCAAAAGCAATCATGACACAACATAGCAGAGCGAAGATCTGCATTGCTGTTTGCCAATTAAATTGATTCAGTAATGCTTGTGCGCCGGGGATCACCGCAAACATACCAAATGAGCCAGCAGACGTCGTTAAACCAAAAGCTTTCGCTGTGTGCTCTGCTGGTACAACACGTGCAATTGCACCAAGAATTATCACATAACTTGTTGCACTTAAGCCTAAGCCTACCAATGCTCCAATGCTGAGATAAAGCATGCTTGGATGGGTAGCAATTGACGTTAGGTATAAACCTAAACCGTAAGCGATAGCACCGCCAATAATGATTTTCTTTGAGCCAAAGCGATCAGATGCCATACCAATAAAAGGTTGGAAAAAGCCAAATAACAAGTTTTGTAAGGCAATCGCAAAGCTAAAAAACTCACGTCCAGTACCGAATGTATCGGAAATCGGCATCATAAAAATACCGAATGACTGCCTGATCCCTAGGCTAAAAATTAAAATGCCAATACCTAACCAAACTAGGAGAGGAAAGCGGAAAATACTCATTAATGATGCTCGTTTACGTGATCGTATAGAAATGTCGATGATTAATGCATGTGGTGATGAGACATGGGTGTTTCATCACTCATTACATTTTGTTGGTGGCAGCCACCGTTGGTCGCATGTTTCGCTAGTGCATCTAACAGTGGTTGGCAATGGTGAACAGCAACCAAAGTAATAGTTAGAAGCAAAAGCATTCGAACAAGTTGTGCAGGTGTTGATTGCGAAAACATTGGTCTCTCTGTGTTAGTGTGCAGCGTACGTTAAATTGCGAGCGCGCATACTAAAGAAATCAATAAAATGAGACAAATGAATAAATCGCAACAAGTTTATGCGTTTTTTGCATAAACAGGGAGGCGTAATAAAGAAGGGAAAGGAAAGCCAGTGATGAATACTGGCTTTATAAAGCAATTAGGTGAGCTGCTGCCAAGGCGTAAGTGCATGACGTTTGGCGCTATAGTGATAGTATGTCGCCATAGATACACCTGCTGTGATGCCTGCAAAAAGTGAAGTAATGATTGCTGAGATAACGGCAATAGAAGTATTACTTAACAGCTCTGCGATGAAAAAGATTGCTGCAAAAAGAAGGCTATACCAAGCTGTGAATATCGCAACGTTCATTTTAAAACTGCAGTAGTGAGGAAGTGGCATTTTTATTCCTCCCCAATGAAGTAAATGAAAGCTGATAGGGTGGCTACTCGAAGACTGAATACCACAGCGGTTTAACTCTTGTTGTGCCAAGGTTATTTGCTGTTCAAATTGCATTATTTTATCGCTAAAAATACAGTATTTATAACGATGCTAAAAATAGTCAATATTTTCTAGCGACTTAAAATGTTCATATTC
>NZ_SSMG01000415.1 GCF_009873615.1 Photobacterium lucens | reverse complement strand
GTATAAAATAACATATACCCAAGTGGGACAAAAAGTTGAAATTGATTGTCAAGCTTTATGTTTGGGGACAATTGAAGCTTCTGAACACAAAGTAGGGTTGAAGAAAAATTCAGGTATTAATTTTTTATATCCAGTTGCTAGTAAGGTTAATTAGGCATGCAAAGTCGAAATAATGCAGTGGAAGCACTTCAGCAAGAGCTAGATCAAAATTCACTGAACACAAAATTACAAACCCTTAAAGGTCTTGATCTTTCTAATGCTTCAGTCAATGTCTGGTTAGCTGAAGTAAAACCAAGTAATGCAAATAAAAGATTTTCAAAAGTAAAACAATTAAATGTACATAGTAACCATGAACATAAATTTAAACAGTATGTATTAGATTGTATTAATGGTAATGATCATATTGATGAACTTAGACCTATTACGACAAATCAAGACAATCGTTTTTTCTATCTAGAATCATCTTCAACAGATCTCTCTCAATTAATCGATATTATTGCTAATACGAAAATCTTGGAAATTAAAGAAGAAAAAGAATTAAATGAATTTAATTCTTATGTTATT
>NZ_SSMG01000414.1 GCF_009873615.1 Photobacterium lucens | reverse complement strand
ATTCAAACAGTTAGCAACAATTAAGTCGAATGAATAATGTTTAAGTCTCATTGAATAATTAATTCATTAAAATTGGGTAAAAATGAGTATTTTAGAGCGAATGCAAAACCAAAGAAGTAGCTTATCAAGCAATGGAGTGAAGATATTAGACTTTATTCTTGAAGATCCTGCTTCTCTAAGTGCCTACGTAAGCCAAGATGTCGCAGTAAAGGTAGGTGTTTCACAATCAGGGGTGATCAAATTTGCACAGCGACTTGGTTTTAAAGGATTTACAGCACTAAAACTTGCCATTATTGAAGATCTTGCTCAACAAAATGCCATTCTTGAGCCAAAAAGACCTATTCATAACAAAATTCATAGTGGTGACTCTTCACTAACTATTGCACAAAAATTACTTCAAGAAAAAACACATGCAATGGTCGCAACAACCAATGCACTTAATTATGCGGAATTTGAAACAGTCGTAAAACTCATTAATCAAGCGCAACGTATTCAAATTGTTGGTATTGGTGGCTCTGCACTAACAGCCAAAGATCTTACTTTTAAGTTGTTAAAAATAGGTATTACAGCACTAACAGAGCAAGATCCACATGTCCAAATAGCAACAGCTAATACGTTAACAAAGAATGATATTCTCATCGCAATCTCCTTTTCAGGGAAACGAAAGGAAGTGCTGATGGCTGCACAATATGCTTATGAAAAAGGCGCAACAGTCATTGCTTTGACCAACGTAAAGAACAATCCATTGCGAAAATTAGCTCACTACACTATTGATACGATTGCAGATGAAATACAATTTCGCAGTTCTTCTATCTCTTCTCGTACAGCCCAGAACGTTATTACTGATCTTCTTTTCATGGCTTTACTACAAATAAGAAGTGATGATGCAAAGCTACTGCTCAATGATATCTCTTCCGCAATTGAGAAGATTTAAGATACGGTATGTTATTAGATACTGTTAAGCACCAGAACCGCCATCGCTCTACCTAGCAATGGCGGCCTTTGTGTTATTGATTTTTATATTATTAATAATACTAGATCAATAACATTTCATCTTATCTAGATCATTGATCTTTAAATCATCAATTAAAAGACAAATATAAATATTAGATATTTAAATCTACGGTAAGAAAACACTACACTTT
>NZ_SSMG01000413.1 GCF_009873615.1 Photobacterium lucens | reverse complement strand
CCTGTGTACTAAATATACAAATAACTCATATATAAATAGTCCATTTTTTCCCCTTTTAATTTTAGGGGACGTGAGTAGAATCAGACTAAAGTTTCTCCATATGGTCGCAGATATAATATAAACCACTGTCTTTTAGGAGTTCGAACGTGTTAAAGCCAGATAATTCATGGAAATGGTATTTTGATACTGATATGAATTCGCTAATGCTTGAATTAGGGAATGATATGCTTTTTCGTGTAGCACTACCGGCTAAGCTACTGACACCAGAAGCAAAAGAGAGTGATATTTTTAATGTCGACGATATTGAAGCTTATCAAAACTTCCAAGAGCAATTTGCTCAATTACCTATCTCTGAAGCACGTAAGTGTGAATTAGCACTTAATGCAACAGCAGCAAGACGTTTCCATAAGCCTATTATGCCTAAAAGCTGGTATTTTGCGCCTCAACAAGGTGTTGAACCAGAGCAGGGTGAGGTAGTGAGTTTAATGACGGCATCCTGTAAGGCATATTATGTTGTCATTGAAAATCATGGTACAGCCAGCTTATGTATGCTTGCTGATGTAGCAACTGTTGATCTTGATGGAGTAAAAACAATGCAGTTCTGCGACACGATTAAAGTAATGAATGACCGAATGGCTCCCTGTTTTGTAGAAAGTGAGCAGCATTATGCCCTTGTTGGCTAAAGAGTAACTTTAAAGCTTATTTGAACCAATCTTTATCATTCTATTCAATAAATCCTCCTTATATGTTAGTAGGTTATCTAATATCATTTATTCTTTCCTATAGCGGCTAGACTAAGCTCGCTCACCTCTTTTCCAACGATTTTATCTATCGAAACGTCTATTTCGGTATTGCTCGCTAACACATAACCACCTTACTTACATATCTCTGATGTACCATCAAGCCTCTTACTCGCTTTTACTGATGAATTGAAAATTTCAGACTCAATAATTCTATTTTCCTAATGCTTATACCTATTGGCAGAGTAGGAGCTATTAATTGGGCTAGATACAAATAATGTCTAATGTTTCAGATTAGTGCTAAATAAATCGCGATATAGTTAAATACATTTGTTCAAAAAACAGCCTAAAAATTGCTATCA
>NZ_SSMG01000412.1 GCF_009873615.1 Photobacterium lucens | reverse complement strand
CTATAATATGATGAGTAAGATTAAGTTATTACCATGTTTTGTTTGTAATTAATATGTAGTGTCGGTGTTATGTTTGATTTTAAAGTAGGGTGGAAAGAGGTATTTTTAGTTATACTTTCAGTGTGGGTTGTCTCATTTATCGCTTATATAATTAATCATATTTTTAATGGGGCTTTAAATCATTATGGTTTATTACCTCGTCATGTAAGCCATGTTACAAACATCGTGGTTTATCCTTTCATTCATGGTTCGTGGTCACATTTATTCTTTAATTTATCGTCTTTTACACTCTTGGCATTAGGAGTTGGTTTCAGTGGTGTTGCACGGTTACTGAATGTGATCATACTTTGTTGGTTGTTAGGTAGCCTTAGTGTGTGGTTATTTGGGCGGATCAGTTATCACGTTGGGCTCAGTGGTATTATCTACGGGCTTTGGGGTTACTTATTGATATATGGCCTAGTACTAAGGAGCTTATTGTCATTGGGCATTACGTTTCTTGTTCTGCTGTATTTTAGTTCAATGATATGGGGCGTTTTACCCATGAACTATCAGGTCAGTTTTGAAAGCCATTTGTTTGGTGCAATTGCTGGTGGCTTTGTTGGTTATTTTTTAGGGAAAAAGGACGCTGCAAAGTTAAATTGTCATTTTGATGAGCAACCCTGAGCCAACAAAGTGGTCTAATAATATATTCAACATCTGATGTTATTCAGGGCCATAATAAGAGAGAAAGGGAGTGATTTATGCTGATTACATTTCGTAGTAAAGGAAGCCATGACGTTACGATGTTTGGTGATATTGCTCAGCAGCTCATTCACATGATGGGATTTTGCGAGACCGTGCCAGGGGCAATACGTGAAGAGGATATCGCACAGGCATTGCGTAATTTAAATCATCAAATCGATATGATGAAACAACAAAATAAGCAGGGCGATATTGAGCAGCCTAATCCTTTAGATGCAGATTTAGATGAAGGTGAGTTCGAGCCTGAGATTTGTTTATCAGTGCGTGCTTTACCAATCATTGGTTTGTTAGAATCGGCGATCCAAAATCATAGCTATGTGATGTGGGAATAACCGCTGCATTTTATCAATAAAGCTAACGTACAATATGTAAAGGCGCAAAAGGATCATCATCGGGATCATTTTGCCATAGATATTCAGCTTCAATTGCTACTTTGCGTGCCACACTATCACCAAGTTGATACCCAATCACAGCCAACGCCATATCAATACCGGATGAACCGCCAGAGGCAGTAAAAATATTACTGTCTCGTACCCACCTCGCTGATGATTGCCATTCTACGTTATGCCCTAGTTTTTCAACCCAATGAAATTGTTTCTTATTGGTTGTGGCGCGTCGGTAATTTAATAATCCTGAGGTCGCTAGCAAAGCTGCGCCAGTAGAAACTGAACAAATTAATGTTTGCTTAGGTGCAAAACGTTTCAGCCAAAACAAGGTAAGGGGATCATGAATGATCGCTTGCAATCCGGAGCCTCCGGGGATCAGTAAAATATCTGACTGAAACTTATCGTTGAAACTGTATTGAGGTTCAATGTGAATATGCTGATGGCTGCTCACCGTTGTGCCCGTTTGCGATACTGTTTGCAGCGTATAAAACTCAGGGAGTAGAGCAAACATCTGTAATGGGCCAAACGCATCGAGTAATTGAAAACGATCAAATAAAAATAGTGTCACTGTTTGTGGAGTCTGCATTTTTATTTCCTATTTTCTACCTCTTAAGGATTAGCATAGCTAACTGATTTCATCATATTTACTCGTTATTGAGATGGTTTTCGCTGCTGTTCTATGGATAAAGCTTGTTATTCCACGCTGAACCATTACAATCAGCGCCTTGTTTAAAAATGATGAAAATATCAGCTGGCGCGACTATGAACAGAAAGAAGAAAATTAACGAAACGCTTAAAAAAAGAATGAAGAAGGCAAACGCGAAATTACACAAGAGTAATAAGCCTCGCTACATTTCTAAAGCGGAGCGTGCCAAGTTAGAAGCAGAAGCGGCATTGCAAGAAACGCAAGCGGCTGAAGCAGCGACAACACCATCAGAAACAGAAACTATGAGTACGGAAACAAGCGTTTCTTAATTACGTGCTCGTTGGTACTTTTTGGACAGGGAAGGTAGCAGCTACCTTCCCTGTTTTATTCTTGTTGAACAGTACATTGTTCAAATGCTGATGCATGATCAGCACAATTATCGCCATAGTGGCGTTGTATATAAAAGAGAGATGCTATGAGTTTTGCCTCTTTAGGCCTATCTGCCCCAATTCTTGATGCTGTAGCGAAACAAGGCTACGAAAAACCATCCTCAATTCAGGAACAAGCGATCCCAGCGATTCTTGAAGGTAAAGATGTCATGGCGGCAGCACAAACGGGTACAGGCAAAACCGCAGGTTTTACGCTACCTTTGCTAGAGCGTTTAGCGGGTGGTCGTCCTGCTCGTCCTAATCATGTTCGTGCGCTGGTGTTAACACCAACACGTGAGCTTGCGGCACAGGTAGGCGAGAGTGTGGCAACTTACGGTAAAAACTTACGTATTAGCTCTGCTGTCGTATTTGGTGGAGTAAAAGTTAACCCACAAATGATGCGTATGCGTAAAGGGGCGGATGTACTGGTTGCAACACCGGGACGTTTAATGGATTTACACAGCCAAAATGCAGTGAAGTTTCGTGATATTGAAGTGCTAGTGCTTGATGAAGCTGATCGCATGTTAGATATGGGCTTCATTCGTGATATTCGTAAGATCTTAGCGTTACTACCAAAAGAGCGTCAGAACCTGCTTTTCTCTGCAACATTTTCTGATGAAATCCGTGAGCTCGCGAAAGGGCTAGTGAACAATCCTGTTGAGATTGACGTAAACCCACGTAACCAAACAGCACGTACCGTTAAACAGTGGATTTGCCCAGTTGATAAGAAGAAAAAACCAAACTTATTAACGAAGTTACTAAGCGAGCGTAACTGGAAGCAAGTGCTGGTTTTCACTAAAACTAAACACGGTGCAAACAAATTATCTGCCCACCTAGAAAGTCGTGGTATTACCGCTGCAGCTATTCATGGTAACAAGAGCCAAGGCGCACGTACCAAAGCGTTAGCGAACTTTAAATCAGGTGAAATTCGTGTATTAGTAGCAACAGATATTGCGGCACGTGGTTTAGATATTGATCAACTACCGCAAGTGGTTAACTTTGATTTACCACATGTTGCAGAAGACTACGTGCACCGTATCGGTCGTACAGGTCGTGCGGGTTGTGAAGGTGAAGCGATTTCATTGGTATCAGCTGATGAGTTTAAAGAGTTGGCTGCGATTGAGCGTTTAACGCAGCAAGTGTTAGAGCGTGAAATTGTAGACGGTTTTAAACCAACAAATGCATTGCCAGCATCTAAGCTAGATACGCGCCCAATTAAACCGAAAAAACCGAAGAAGCCAAAGAAAGATAAGCCATTCACACCACGTGAAGGAACTGCGGCATCTGAAACGCGTACAGGTAACAATCAAGCGAAGCGCAAACCAGCATCTCGTCGTCCACAAGGACAAGGCACAGATGCGAAAGAGCAAGGTAATAAACCAGCTTGCAGCAAACCGCGTAATTCTGATGCAAAGCCAAAGTCATCTGACAGTAAGCCTCGTCGTCGTTATAACGATGAAAAGCCACGCTCAGATGATCGTCGCCGTGCACCGCAACGTAATCGTAAGCCAAAAGCAGCAGCGACAGCGTAATACGGTTAACGTGCTTTAGCTAAAAGCTCAGTATTAATGAAGAAACGATTGATAGCTAATAGCAGTATCAATCGTTTTTTGTATTTGCAGTATACGAAGTACACGTAATGAAAGAAGTACGTGGTGATGTGTATTAAGCGTTTATTGTCGAAGTGACAATGTCACGATAGGGAGCGCGTGATCGGTACTGTAGCCATCAATATCAAAATGCGAATCGACTAAATGCTTATCTTCCGTGTGATAGTCACTCACCTCAAACAGTGAGCCCAAATAGCCCGCATTAAATTCCTGTGATAGCAAAATATAATCTAATACTGAGCCTTTACCGTTGTAGTAATGGGTCGCAGGACGTGGCTGTGATTCATTGTCACTAATAGAAGTAAACAGCTCCCAGCCATCATACAAACAGTAAAAATGGATCAAACGTTCAATTTCACTGTCTGACATACCAAACACACTTGTTGCGACGAGTTGCTCTAAACAGCTGCTTGCTAACGTATCGTTAAAGTCGCCAAACAAAATCATGGGATATTGTGTTTGCTCACGACGTTTCACCATGGCTAATTGTAATAATGCCGCTTCTGATCCTCGCTGCATAGCAGAGCCCCAATTGCCGAGACGTTGACGAATAAAGCCTGATAATGCGGTATCTGCTGGGGTGATTGTCTCTGGTAACGGCTCATCAAACAACGAACGCTTAGATTTAAGGTGCGTTACATAGCAATCTGTCGCACCAATATGTGGAATATCAATCGTGGCACGTAGTGGCTTGCGGCTAAAAGCAAAGGTATTCCAGCCCATTAACTGTGCTGCTTCATTGTCAGCTTCAACGGTACAGGCTTCTAAAATCGGGAACTTCGATGCAATTGCTACCACGGGGCTACGATAGATGAAATCGCCTTCTACAATGGGAGTATCAATGGTGGCAAAGTGAGGGTAGCCAGCCTCAAGCAATAAGGTTTTCAAGCTATCAATACTAAATACTTCTTGAAAACCAATGATATCCGGTTGCTGTGCATTAAGCGTAGCTACAATCCAACGTTGCTTTTTCTGCCATTGCTCTAAGCTATAAATATTTTCAAAGTCATAGTACGCATCAGGCGGAGCAAGATAGTTTAGCAAGTTAAAACTCGCGACTTTTATTTCTGACTGAGCGATAGGCGTAGATGATGAAAGTGGTAGATCAGTCTGTGGCAACATCGAATTCTCAGTATCGTAATAAAATGAATAGCAAGTATTACAGTGTAACCTAATAATTAACAGTAGCTGCTAAGTAAAGCTGCAATCTTTGCTTTAGGTGTTTTTGCTAACTTCATCATCAATGCAAATGGAATGGTTTTAATGCCATATTGCTGTTTAATATCGTCAAGCATTACAAGCCATAATCGTGCAGTCATTTCTGAGTCAGCTAACGCACGGTGGAAAACACCATTATGGTAGATATTTTTATAATCGACTAATGTTCCTAATTTATGGTTAGGCGCATCTTGATATAAACGACGTGCGATCAGCATAGAGCAGGTAAACGTACCACCATAGTAACGGTTAATTTGCTCTAGCTCAGCATCTAAAAAACGTTGATCGAAAGAAGCGTTATGTGCAACTAAATTGGCATCACCAATAAAATCAGCAAACTCATTCATCACTACCTCACAAGAGGGCGCAGTACGGAGCATGTTATTACTGATCCCCGTGTAGCCTTCAATAAAACTACTGACACGAAAACCCGGATTCATGAGTTGTTGAAATTGACCAACAATTTCACCGTTTTGTAGTTTTACTGCACCAATTTCAATAGCGCGATCCCCTTGGTTTGGAGATAAACCGGTCGTTTCGAAGTCGAGAATAACAACATTATCAGCAGGGCGAGAAAGGCCATTGGCTGAGTGAGAAAGGGTCATGGTAAAGCCTGTTACAAAGAGAAGAGCTTCATTTTAGCGACCGAAGAGAGCTTGTAAACTGCGAAAAGTGAATTTATTAGTGGGAGTAAGGTCAAATTATCGTCAAACAGCCAACGTGTTATTACATTCTACCGATAGATCGAGCATTATACGGAATAAGTATATACCCAAGTGACTTCAAGATGCATGATTCAGAGCGAGGTCACTGAGTTGAATTCAAGGAAGGCAACGAAGCGGAATAGCGAGCTCTTTCCAAGTTGTCTGACGCAAGAAGTCGGCTCAGTGACACGCTCCCAAAGGACGAGCGTCCTTAGCTCTCAGGCTTTGTTAACAATTCTCAATGTAGAGCCACTATATCTTCGAATCGTTGCCGCGCCTGAGAACTAAGGTCGTCTCGCTGAACACTGCATCTTGAAGTTACTTGGGTATAAATAAAATTCGTTATATCAACGAGTGCATCTAGCCATTGAGATCTCATTAAGCATTCTATGAAGAAAGAAAGAAGTCAGTTTCGCGATCATGATGCCGAAGCATCATTGTTTAATCGCCGTGCAGTCGTTTCATTTATTGGGATAATTATCTTATCGTGTGTGCTCATTGGTAACTTGTACCATTTGGAAGTACAAGACTACAAAAAGTATCAAGCTCGCTCGAATGATAACAGTATTAAAGTGATCCCAATAGCGCCAACCCGAGGCCGTATTTACGATCGAAATGGGATCATTCTTGCTGAAAATGTACCTGTGTATTCACTTGAAGTGATCCCAGATAAAGTGGCGAATTTGCAAGAAACATTAGCTGGGCTGAAAACCTTGCTCGGGGTGACTGACGATGAAATCGCAGCTTTCATGAAAGATAAAAAGCATACTCGTCCGTTTAAACCTGTCACGCTGATTGATCAAATGACGGAAAAGCAGGTTGCTGAGTTCTCGGTTAATGAATTTCACTACCCAGGCGTTGATGTTGATGCGCACTTTGAGCGTTATTACCCATATGGTTCAGCGTTGACTCATACCTTAGGTTATGTGGCAAAAATTAATGACCATGACATAGAATCGCTGAAAAAACAGGGTATTTACAATAACTACAAAGCTACACGTACCATAGGTAAGCTAGGTATCGAGCGTTACTATGAGGACTTATTACATGGTCAATCTGGCTATGAAGAAGTAGAGAAAAATAGCCATGGTCGTATTATTCGTACACTTAAATATGTACCGCCTATTTCGGGTAAAGACATTAAGTTAACTATCGACTTAAATCTACAGCTTTATGCAAACAAGTTACTAACTCAAGAAGTGAAGGATCCGAAAACGGGTAAAATGGTAACGAAAACGCGTCGTGGTGCAATTGTGGTGTTAGATCCACGAGATGACTCAGTGTTAGCGATGGTTTCAAGCCCAAGTTACGATCCAAACTTGTTTGTTCACGGTATTTCATCAAAAGAGTACAGCAAACTATTAAATAGCCCAGCACACCCACTGGTAAACCGTACGACGCTAGGCGTGTACCCACCGGGCTCTACAGTGAAACCACAAATTGCAGTCGCAGCGTTAGCTACAGGGGTGATCACGCCTAATACAGTACGTAACTTTCCGGGCTGGTGGAAAATTCCAAACAGTAACAGCCGTAAGTTCCGCGATGATGTTCGTTGGGGACACGGTAGTGTTAACGTCTACAAAGCTATTGAACAATCGGTAGATACCTTCTTCTACCAAGTGGCTTATGACATGGGTATTGATCGTTTATCAACGTGGATGAATAAGTTTGGTTATGGTGAATTAACCGGGATTGATATCCGTGAAGAGACATCCGGTAACATGCCAACGCGTGAATGGAAACAAAAGCATGTTAAACAGCCTTGGTATCAAGGTGATACGATCCCAATTGGTATCGGTCAGGGGTATTGGACGGCTACACCAATGCAAATTGCTAAAGCAACATCAGTCGTTGCGAACTCAGGTGTCGTGCATCGTCCTCACTTACTGTATTCGATTATCGACGGTAAAAATGAGAATATCGTGAAGTTTAAAGACTTCCCGAAAGTCGAGCCTGTACCTGAGCAAGATTGGAAAATTGCCCAAGAAGGTATGCATTTAGTAACCACCAAAGGTACGGCACGTAAAGAGTTCCAAAACCTTGGTTATGAAGCAGCAGGTAAAACAGGTACGAGTCAGGTTTACACCATGTCTGATAACGAAAACTACGATGCTAACGAAGTTGCTGAACATCTACGTGACCACGCCTTGTTTACGGGATATGCGCCGTTTAATCATCCGCAAGTATTGGTATCAACCATTCTTGAACACGGAGGCTGGGGACGTAATGCCGCACCGATCGCTCGTAAGATCATGGATTATGTTTTGGTAAAACCGACACTACATCCTGACGAGCAAAAGCAAGATGAGGATGATAAATCGGCAACACCTGTGGATGTCAGTAAAACAGCAGAAGTAAAAACAAGTTAATGATTTGAAATTATCATCAATGAATCAAAAGGTCACTTCGGTGGCCTTTTTGTTATCTATTTATATCTTTTCTCTAGTTTGTGTTTTTGCCGTTTTTCGTCATTTACTCGATGGAAGCCCCCCAAATTGTCAGGATGTCATGAAGTTCAGAGGCAAGATAGGGCTTACATAAAATATCGTTCATACCGGCATCAATACAGGCATCACGTTCAGCACTTGTTGTACCTGCAGTTAAGGCAATGATTGGTTTATCGTAGCTATTCTTACGTAGCGCTTTAGTGGCGGTATAACCGTCCATAACGGGCATTCGACAATCCATGAGCACAATATCAAACGATTCTGTATCAAGGAGCTCAATCGCTTGCAGACCATTATCGACAATCACAGGGTCTATTTTGACTTTATTGAGCATTAATTGAATGATCATTTGATTGGTTTTTAGATCTTCAACCACCAAGACTTTTAAATGCTTGAGTGGGATCTTCTTGGGTTGTTTTTTTTCTAAATGAAAACCAGTGGTTTGGCTTATTACTAGTGGCAAAGACACATAAAAACACGCACCTCGCCCCAATGAGCTTTCTACTCGAATAGAGCCACCCATTTGCTTGCAAAGTTGTTTACAGATCACTAAGCCTAACCCTGTGCCTTCATGGCTACGTTTACTGGTGATATCAACTTGGCTAAACGGTTTAAATAGTTTGTGTTGATCGGCTTGATCTATTCCACAACCACTATCTCTGACTGAAAATTGTAGCTTGTTATCTTCCCACCACAGCTTGGCATGAACAAAACCATCACTAGTAAACTTAATCGCATTTGAAATTAAATTAACGAAAATTTGTTTGATCCGATCTTCATCCCCAATCAAAGCGGTAGGCAAATCTGGTGAATAGTAAATATTGAAATCGAGTCTTTTCTCATTGGCTCTATGAATAAAAATATCTTCGAGTTTAGTTGCGAGTAAATGGCTATCAAAAGGTTTTTCAATTAACTCCAGCATATCAGCATTGATTTTACTGTAGTCGAGCAAATCGTTAATGATCGCCCGTAATAACTCGCCAGAGTGATTTAACGTCGTTAATAGTTTTAATTGATGATTATCAAGAGAGGTATCGTGTAATAGCTCGGCAGAGCCTAATAAACCATTTAATGGGGTACGTAACTCATGGTTGATCATGGCAAGAAAATCACGGGTAGATTGTTCTGATTCTTCTGCTCGTTTTTTTGCATTTATCGCTTGGTGAAACGTAATTAACCGCCCAATCGCTGAACGGAGTAATTCACAAAACAGTGCCATCTGCTTTTGAATGGCATTGAGCCTTTCTTCAGAAGAGATGATCCTCACAGCAAAGACCCCAATATTGCCATAAGGGGTATGTAGGTTATTCCATAGAATATGCTTATCACATTCCCAGTAAATATCAGTCGTATCAAGAGTAACCGGAGGCAACCATTCTTGCATACGTCCACTGCTGTATTTACCTGAAATAGTAATTTCATCGGTAGGGTAGACAGAGAGATAACACCCAGTGATATAGTTGCCATCAACCAAACTGTCTAGCAACTTTTGAATGTTTTCAGCAGTCGCACTTTCTTTTAAAAACAGCCGAGCATAGCTGAGCAGTAAATTTTCCATTCTGTTTTGGTACGCTAACAGTTCAGAATCGAATTTTGCTTGCAGCTTTAACTTCTCTAAAGAATCATTAAGCATCTGATTAGTATTATAAAGCTCGTGGCTTTTCGCTTCTAATAGCTTTTCTGCCACTAAACGTGCTTCATGTTCTCGTTCGAGTTTACGTTGTAATAATTCAATATGTTTTTCATGATCAATCATCAATTATTACTCAATAATAAATGAAACCGGACATGATTCTTCTGATCTGTCGGCTCTAACGTAATCTCAATGGCTTGGTTAAAATAATCGGCACAGCCTTCTAATAAACCAAGACAAACATAGCCCATACAACGAGCAGAGTGGTAATCCATCGTCATCGTCGTTTCTGTTTCATTGGTAAATTCAAAACTTGGCGGGGTGGTATCAGGGTAGAGCTTTTTAACTTCTTGATGAATATAGGCTTCGACGCTACGAATAAAATCAAACGTATTAGAATCTACAAAGTGATAATTGGGCAGTAATTGTAATAGGCGAGGGAACACCGCGCGACCAAAAGTCTGTTGTAATTGTTCGGCAGAAACACCAGTGACTTTACTTAGGCTGATAATTAACTTCACTAAGCGTTGGTGTTCATAACTACCAACCGCAGTATATGCACCAGAATCCCCTGCGAGATCCAGCATAGATTGGCACACTTCAAGATCGAATGTGTTTTCGATAATATCGATAAATTCAGTAAAAATGATTCCTTTCATACTCGTCACCAGATGATCAAAATATATTTATATTTAATTGAAAATATAGAACATTATTTAGTATGGCAGAGAATGAAATTTCGTCAAAAACAGAAAGCGAGTAGTGAAAGGCGGAAAGTAATAACGAAGCCTATTGCAGAATAAGCCTCGCCATTGCCATTATTTTTGTAACGTGACCGATTGCGAGGTTTGCTGTGCGGTATGAACCAAATAGTTTTCAATCTCTTCCATCAGTTGATCTTGATTTGGCAAAGGTAGAGCATAAATATCTGACACAAGGCAGTGATGCTCACCTTCTTCTGAATGATTAAAGATCATGCCACAAGCTGCAGGCTTACCTTTAAATAACCCTACATAAAGCGTGGCTTCTGCATCAGGTTCGAACATAATTTGCGTTAAATACTCAACAATTGCTTCTTTTTCATCGTCATTTTGCCATTGGCTGGCACGTACTAATGAGTAACGGATAGTAAGGGGATGGCAATCAACAGGGTAAAAAGACAGAGAAGGATCTGAAGAAGTAACAGGAGTATCGACAACGTGTGCGGTTAACTCAGTTTGGGACAGTTGATACAGATTTAATCCCTTCTCACTTAACGGTGTTGGAAATTCAGCATCAGTAATATGGCTTGCCATCCAAGCATTTTTTAAAGTAATCAGTTTTTCTGTAATAACTAGCATAGATTCGCTTCTTTTATTTAACTAACTACACCTTAACCTAAATACGCGAGAGAAGGTATGTAAAATCTAGTAAGTGATTAAAAATTAAACGCTTATGTAAGTGAGATGTCAGTATTCTCTTAGCTAACCGAGATTTGACCAATTTCAGATACTTTCTGCATCTATATTAGATAAGGTTAGACCCACAAGTGACTTGAAATAGCGTTATCTTATTATTTCCAAGCGTTAATGCAGCTTGGGTATAAGTGTTTGTACCGTGGCTAGGGGAAATGATGCGGTACATCAATCTAGGAATGAGAAAATGAAAAAACTACTATTAGCGACTTCAATTGTTCTACTACTGGCTGGCTGTAATGATAAAGCGCCTGAAGAACAACAAACCGAAGCGGCACCAGCAGCAACGCAAACCGTAGCAGCAGAACAAACACAAGCACCTGAAGCGCAACAACTGCCGGAGTGGATTTCTGGCGATAAAGTAGAATCACCACTTAATAACATTGTAGTCGGTGATGAGTCATACAAAGCGATGTCTTACTGTATGCCAAATAACTGTGCGGGTGATTTCATGATCACACTAACAGGCCAAGATAAAAAAGAATATTCCATGGTTGTGCATGTGAAAGACACCGATGGCGCAATCACTAAGCCTAGCAAATACGCAACTTACCAGTACATTGGTAACCCAAGTGACGACATGAAAGGCTTACTACAGCAAGCACTATTACAGAACCCTAACTGGAAATAATCCCGTTAGTTTTTGTAAATACGTAGCTAACACAAAAAACGTGTCTAATTTCGTTAGGCACGTTTTTTATTTTCATAATAAAGCATTACTGCTCAAGCCTCATAGAAGACAAATTCATTGTTATGAATATGATATCTGTAAGCGAGGACGTTTACACAAGAGGCAATCTTCGGTGTATGGTCGTGTAAATAGGTTTCTGTACCTAAGGTAAACAAAACAAAGAATGATCGTATAACTGTTACAAGATGTGTATAAGCGATAAATTTAATTGTTTTGATAATGTAAGTTTGGATACCTCTCTAATTTATTCTTAAAAAGCATTAAGACGATGAAATTATTAATACTTACATCTTGTTTACTACTTACGGCTTGTAGCGTGTCATCCAAAGCAGGATCGCCAAAATGTATTCCACTTCCAATGAGTGTTTATTGTGGTAATAGCTAGTTATTATTGTGATCAGAGAAATAGAAGCTAGGTATAAATGGCGGAAGGCTAATTCGTTCCGCCACATTTTTATTAAGAGGATCAGTGTTTAATAATCACTTCGCTATTATCAACACGATGGCGGTCGCCATAAATGCCATCTTCAGCGCGAGGACCACAGCCAATAATCATGGTGATCTCATCTTTCGGGTTTAAGCCAAGCAGGGCTTTTGCTCGCTTAGAATCAAAACCTTCCATCGGACAGGTATCGTAACCTTCCGCACGCATAGCCGTCATAAAGGTCATTGCAGCAAGGGAAGTGCTTTTGTGTAAACACACACGTAAATCTGCTTTACTCACTTCACGTACCATCGGCTTTTTACGCCCCAAATATGCCACAATCACCTTACGAATTGCGCCCATAATGCCTAAACGATCATTACGGTAAACAAACGGGATCAGCTTTTCATAATACTTTACAGCACGTTTAGAGGTTGCATCTTCACGCCCAGCAAACGCTTCACGAATTTGTGCGGCATTGCGTTTAGCACGTTCTTTCCACTTATATGGCGTTGTGGTGATAACAATTAACTCACGGGCGGTTTTTGCTGCGTTTTGCCCCATACATAACTGTGCGAGTTGTTCACGCTTATCATCGCTTACCACGCGGTGGAATTGCCATAATTGCATGTTAGAGCTATTTGGCGACAGCGTTGCTAATTCTAATGATCGTTGTACCGCATCATGATCAAAATCCGCCTCTGCATCATATTTACGTACTGAACGACGGCTATGCATTAAATCCGCATAGTGTTCGGCTGCGGATGCTGACGTTAACGATGTTGTGACTTGTGGCTCAGATGCTGTGCGTTCTTTTTCAGGGGTATCAATCATGCTGTAAACAACCTACTCAATAAGAAAATAGCTGTGCGTATTTCTACCTGTTATTGAGATGTTAAGCAAGTAGGTTCATGTATGAAAAACGATAGGTTAGAACCTCACCATGAGAGTAAAGTCACTTTTATCAGTATGATTTATAGGTATCGTTTACTTCTTTCAGTTATTTAATTGGAAGGTGATATGGCAAAGAAAATCATCCTAGATACAGATCCGGGTATCGACGATGCGATGGCAATCTTATTTGCCGAAGCGCATCCAGATATTGACCTCGTAGGGATCACCACTGTTTATGGTAATGCGACGATAGACAATGGCACTCACAATGCGCTCTATTTGAAGCAGAAATTCAGTATGAAGGCAGTCGTCGCGAAAGGTACGGATAAGCCCTTAATCAGAGATCCTGTTGGAGCAACAGTGGTAGTGCATGGTGAATCAGGTTTTGGGGATGTGACAGCACCTAACTCACTCGATGTTAAAGCAATTGAAAAGCCCGCTTATCAGTTCATTATTGACAGTGTTCGAGCAAATCCTGGCGAGATCACTCTTGTGGCTGTCGGCCCTCTAACTAATCTCGCTCTTGCACTTGATGCTGCGCCTGACATTGTCGACTTGGTAAAAGAAGTGGTCGTGATGGGTGGTGCGTTTGGTGAAAATGATCACAGAGGAAATGTAACACCCTTTGCAGAAGCGAATATTCATGATGATCCTCATGCTGCCGATAAGGTGTTTACCGCATCATGGTCAGTTGTCGTTATTGGGCTTGATGTGACGGAAGAGAGCTTTTTTACCAGCCAATACCTTGATGAGTTACGAGATGGCGCAGGCGAGGTAGGGCAATTTATCTGGGACATCAGCCGTTACTACTTAAGGTTTTATTCTCAAAAAGTTGGAATGGATGGTTGTCATGTTCATGATCCATCTGCCATTGCTTATGTTATCCAACCTTCGCTTTTTAAAACGCGTCGTGGTCCGGTAAGGGTTGTTACAGATGGACCAGCGGAAGGGATGACAATTCAGAAAGTGGATCAACGTAACTATATGAATGATGAGTGGAGCTTATTTCCAGCACAACAGGTTGGCGTACAAGTCGATAATAAAACGCTACTTTCACTCTACAGAGAGACAATAGTGCAGTATTCACAACAGTAAAGTGGCTTCCTGTCGCACATATAACGCAAGGCGCGGCAGGACAATCCTTTATACCCAAGCATCTTCAAGTTACTTAGGTATATATAATTACCCTGCAATTGCGTAGATATACTAAAAGAAACAGTTTTTCAACTAACTGAATAATATTAGTTTATTCGGGTAATAAAGGTTTGCTCATCATCCACAAACGCCACAAAACCACCGTGATAAATAAACACACGACCACGCCCTTCAACTATGCAGGCAAGCTGTGGGTTTAAATCTTCCTTATTATTTGGACTTTGAAACGTGCCTGTATCGGTTATTACGCCGCTCAGTGTCGGTAAATATCCATAAGTACGTTTTGCTTGATCAATTAGACTCAATTCACTGGTGGTTGAGAAGCAAGAGGGGATCGCACCTGCTTCTTCAATAAACATAGCTTTAAACTCTTCAAAAGCTGTAATCACCAGCCAGTCGATGTCGTTAACACGATGGATAAACATAGATTTTCTCGGTAGTTCTGATGTGAGGATTCTATCACTATCAAAAGCAGAATGAAGTAGAGATTGAGTTGGTAAAGGCGCTAAATCTAATGAACGTTGTGCCGTATCATGATAAAAATCCGCCTCGGTATTAAATTTATTTACAGAATGATGATTTATACGTTGTACAGATTTCCACTTGTTATTAGCTTATTAAGCGATAGAGGGAATGAATAAAAAGCTAGAGTTACAAAATAACATCTGCCTAAACCTTACATTTTGTAATGAAATTTATTATGCAATTGCATTTACATGTGGTGGTTTAGTGATAACATTCTGTTTTATAGTGCTTATGATTATTAATGTTTATTGTTTAGGTTAGACTGTTAGCTATTTATGTGACATGTGTTTAAGGTAGGCATAATGGATGATATAGAGATCAAAAATAAGCTTGTCGATGAACTTTTAGCGTTACCAGATCCTACTTATTGGTTTGAAATACTAGGTAATATTCGCCAAAAATTTGGTAAAACTACTGGTGATACAGTTGCTATGTTAGCTAAGAGGGCATGGTTAAAAAAAATATGTCATTCATATTACCCACTACACCCAGTAGTAAAGTTTAATATTCAAGCTCAAAATTATTTATTAAGTGAAAATCAAAACCTTCTAATTTGGTCTACGTTGATTGCGCTAATGGAGAA
>NZ_SSMG01000411.1 GCF_009873615.1 Photobacterium lucens | reverse complement strand
AATTAGGGTCAGCTTTATTACCACTTGATTTTTATTATTTTTCATAACGCTTAGTGAATAGTAAAGACACCTTTGGACGTATATGAATACATGCTTAGTTTGTATTGGCTGAGAGTAAAAATTGTGCTCAATATTATATAATGCCATCGACACATTTACAGTCAAAATGCCACCTTCCTTTGGCGGCATAAACTGTTACCATTTAATCGGGGTTAATGTTGATTTCAAATAAAGCGGATGTGCAGGTTCACCTGATTTATTGACTTTCAATACATTCAACTCAGAAATCAAAGCTCGAACGTCTTCAGAGCGATTCAAAAATACACCATCATTTCCCCAAGCTCCCACAATAACTCCTGCATTTTGGGCAAGTAGAATCAGAGTTTCATCATTTTTGTCACCGATAGGATCTGATGCTCTTTTCATGTCTTCTGGCTGAGTAGCTCGATAGGCAAAAAGGTTTGCCATACATAGGCCACCATATCCCCATGACTTAGCAAAATTAATACAACGACGTATAGTTGGATCGTCTTCAGTTTCATCCGCTGTGGATGGATTTAGTCCTATAAACATTGCGTATGGCTTAGAGTCATCCCAAGTTCGCCAAAGCTCATACCTATATTTTCTGCAACTAGATAAAACAGCGCTCTTCTTCATATTAATCATCTACAACTTCAATCGTTACATGCTGAGCACCAAGATATGTGCCTTCATCCACTTCATAGCGAAGGGTTTCATCACAATGTGGGCACTCAAATTCTTCATTGGATTCAATCGACTCATCTTCGATCCAATCCCAGCCAATATGCTGTTCACAATTGGGGCATCTCATTATGTAATCCTTACTCATTCAAATACAATTCTGCCATGCCATCTAGCTTGCTCTTCACTTCTTTCCAGTTCGGCATCACACTGGTTAATAAGCGCCAGAAACGCTCGCTGTGGTTGTATTCTGCGATGTGGCAAAGCTCATGCAAAATCACGTAATCAATGCACTCTTTGGGCGCTTTGATCAGGTGAGGGTTGAGCACCAAGGTGCCTTTGGCTGAACAGCTTCCCCATTGTTTTTGCATCGGCATAATGCGAAATGACGGGATGCCTTCTACCCACGTTGCTTGCGGTAGAAGTTCAGCCAAACGTTGATGGAATACGCGCTCGGCACGAACGCCATACCAACCAGATACCAGTGCTTTAACGAGCTTTGGCTTAGCTTCGTTAAAGCGGTTTAGTGTGACTAGCAGCTTGCCTCGCTCCATCTTCACATTGGAAATGGCATCTCTGTCTTCAACCACCTTTAACACATAGCGACGGCCTAGATAGAATTGCATCTCACCACTCACATAGTGTTTGGTTTGCACATATTCTAAATGGCTTCGAAACTCCGTCAGGGCATTCCAAATCCATCGTGCTTGATGCATAACGGCTTCATGGATTGCTGATTTTTCAGCATCTTGAGGCGCAGTCACAGCGACTCGGCAATCTGGATGCACTCGGATGGTGATTTTCTTTTTTTTGCCTTCAGCAAATGCTTTGCGGATCACCTCGTAGGTAACAGCTTCATCACCATAGATGAAGCTGTATTCCTCGATATTGCCTTCTTTAGGATTAAAAGAAGCCATACCTAATGACCTGCTAATCCACGTCGAGTGATTTGAATGACATCCGTAATAATAGCTTGCGCTTTATCGATACCCACATCAGCGAACAGCAGTGGCAATAGCCCTAAACGGATCTGGTTTTCAATCTCCGATGGGTTAATTGAAAACTCGGCAACCGCTTTACGGACAATGCCATCAATGTCTAACGCATACTGAAAGCATTGCTCCTCGGTTAGAGGTAACGGCTCTCCTAATACTTTTAAGAACAGACCATAGTAGGCTTGAACATGGCGTTTGATTTTAGTGTCAAGCTCTGCAAAGCGATCGGTCGGCATTCCAGCTACCTCACGATCTTTAACCTGCTGCTCGAAATCTGCAAACAGAAGGTACTGTTTTACAGGGCTGTCAAACATCTCCTTGGTTTTCTCGATGGCTTGCTTTAACAAGTTTGAGAAATACTCTTGCGCATACGGATCGTCTGCCAGATCTTGCTCAATCATCTTGGTTACACGACCTGTGATGACATCCTTTTTGTTATTGGCTTCATCATCGGTCATTTGCTCTGGTTTGGCATCTTTGCCCATATTGCCAACCAGATAAGCGCCTTCTGGCTCTTCAATCGACACGCCTGCAATATGCTTATCTAACATGGCGCGAATATTTTCTGAATATTCGTCGTAGTCCACAGTTTCTTCGGCATCTGCACGTACTTGTTGGCGCAGTTGGCTCATGGATTTCAGCGTGTTCTTATAAACTTGACGCTTGTCATCAAAGCTTTTGTCTTCAAAGTAGGTTGCCGATTGAAGGGCTACTTTTAGGCAGTTAGCAAACGCTGTCAGCGCATCATAAAAATCATTACGCAGCTTTAAGTTGGTATCCGTTAATTGACCATCAATGGTATCAATTTTAGGAGCCAAAGCCTGACGAAGTGCTTGTCCATCTTGTTTATTCTTCACACCAGTAAAAATTGCCCAAAGGTCATCATACAAACCCGGCAGCTTCTTGTACTCGGTATCCATGCGGTTATATAAACCTTTGAGATCATCGATATCAAAGCCACCTTGGGTACGCTCAGCTAAATCTTGGTATTTCTCAATAGTGGTATCCAATTCACGAAGGATGCCTCGATAATCAATCAAATAACCAAATTGCTTTTTCGCATGTAAGCGGTTAACTCGCGCAATGGCTTGAATAAGGTTGTGCTGCTTTAATGGCTTGTCGATATAGAGCACTGTGTTTTTAGGCTCATCAAAGCCCGTTAGTAGCTTATCGACCACGATCATAATGTCGGGGCCTTCATCCTTTTCAAATTCTTGGATGATGTGTTTGGTGTAGGCTTTTTCATCGCTCCAGCCTTTTTGTGCGACGTTTTCTTTCCACCAATTTTGCACCAGATCGGTGCTTTCACTATCGACGTTATCGTGCCCTTCACGGGTATCAGGTGGTGACATCGCTACCACTGAAGTGACTTTACCGATTTGATCGAGCAGCTTCTTATAGCGGATTGCAGAGGCTTTAGAATCACAAGCCAGTTGCCCCTTCAAACCTTGCTGCTTAAAGTTTTGGAAGTGATCCGAAATATCGTGCGCAATTAACTCTAATCGCCCTTCGTTTTGATAGATTTGACCTTTTTGTGCGAACTTGCGTTTTAAGTCAGCACGCTGCTTCTCCGATAAGGTATCGGTAATACGGTCAAACCAAGCATCAATGGCTTTGTCGTTGGTGCTCAGATCTGGAATACGTTCTTCATAAAGCAAAGGGGTGACGGTGCCATCTTCGACGGCTTGCTGCATGGTGTAAGAGTGAATGATCTTACCGAACTTGTTCTCGGTTTTATCGTCTTGCAGCAGAGGTGTACCTGTGAAACCGATGTAAGCCGCTTTTGGCAAGGCTTGCTGCATTCGGATGTTGTTCTCACCGTTTTGGCTACGGTGGCCCTCATCCACTAATACGATAATGTCTGGGCTATCGTTGTAGCATTCAGGTAGGTTAATCGCCGTACCAAACTTGTTGATGATCGAGAAAATGATGCGCTCATTGCCTTTCCCGATTTGCTCAGCAAGGCGTTTACCTGTGGTTGCCATTGCCTCTTTTTTGTCTTTATCTGACAGCGCGCCGCCAGAGGCAAAGGTGCGAGCAAGTTGGTCTTCTAAATCCACACGGTCAGTCACAACCACAACGCGGCATTTCGCTAACTCTTTTAGCCAAATCAGGGCTTTTGACAAAAACACCATCGTGAAAGACTTACCCGAACCTGTGGTATGCCAAATCACACCGCCGTTACGTGCTCCCTTCTCATCAAAAGAGGTGATGCGCTCCACCAAGGCTTTAATGCCAAATACTTGCTGATAACGCGCAACGATCTTGCCTGCTTTTTTATCAAACAGGGTAAATAGACGGGTTAACTCTAGTAAACGGTCATGGCGCAGCAAGGATACCAATAAGCGGTCTTGGTCTGTCACCACTAAATCACCGCCTGCAATCAGTGATAGATATTCGTCTTTGATTGCTGGCGTACGATGGCTGAAAATCGCATTCAGTTGCGCGTCATTCAGTGGCGTGTTCTTAAGGCGTTCAAAGGTGCTTTCGGTGATTTCTTCTTCTTTCCATTTCGCCCAGAACTTCTCAGGTGTGCCGCACGTACCGTATAAACCATCATGCCCATTGATGGACAACAACAGTTGGCTGTAAGCAAACAGATGCGGAATTTCATCCACTTTTTGGTTACGGATATTTTGTGAGATACCTTCGGTAATGGTTGGTTTGCCATTGATGCTGCTATCAGGACGTTTAGCTTCTATCACGACCCAAGGCAAGCCATTGATGAAACAGACCACATCAGGAATGCGTTTACCTGTACCACGGGCGTTATCAACCTCCATCTCTTCGGTGAAATGAAATTGGTTGTTTTCAGGTGTGTCCCAATCAATGATTTGAATGGTTGGGTTAGCTTTTTTACCCTCAACAAACTCAGTCACGCTAATGCCGTAAGTTAAGGCGTTATAGAGTTTTTCATTGGCCGCTTTTAGCCCTTCATTCATCGCAGGGTTAGCCAGCTCTTGCACGATTTTATCAATTGCCGCTTGCGATAAATGGCGAACTTTCCCCATGAATGAATAGGTTTTAAAGCTCAGAACCTTGCGTAACACCTGCGGCAAGATCACCGTGGTTTTGTTACCACGCATTGCCATGCATTCACTCGGTGGAATGAATTGGTAGCCAAGGTTGGTGAGCAAAGTTAACGCGGGGATTTTTGCGCTCTGTTCTTCTTTGAAATTGGGCGTGCGGTGCTTAGATTCACTAGGAGATAATGGTTCCATACTCAGCCTATGACATTGTTCTTATTGTTTATCAGGGCTTGCTAAACAAGCCCTGTATCGGTTGTCAAAAGATGCGCTTGTTAAGCAGCTTCGGTTTCAGCAACCTTCACGCGACGCTTACCCGTCAACAATTGCTGCATCAACGCCTTTTTCTCTTGCTTGAAGAGCACAAGCTTGGCTTCTAACAACTCGATTTCTTTATCGGCAGCGGTGAGAACTGAGGCAATTTTTTGCTGTTCTTCAATTTTAGGTACTCGCAACTTCATTACTTCAAGATCTTTAGGGTAAATATGCGGTTGTGCTCCGCCACTTTGCATAGAGTAAATGCGTATTTGGTTTAGTTGTAACCATTGAAAAATAAACCCAAGATAATTGGCAGGTTTTGCTGTTACGACTGAACAATCAGATGCCCATATTTTGTAAGGGTGGTATGACACATATCCAGCGTAAGCTCCACTTGCACTGACTGTAATAACATTTTCATGAGTAAAATCGACATGTGAATATGGACTACTTTTACCACCTGCAATAACAGGGTAACTACCAGCTACAAGGTTTTTAGCGCTTAGGGCTTTTCCTTTTTTAATCGAAGCGATATTTGAAAGATGAGTATTTTCCCACTTCCCCTCAAACGCTTTACCCGTTTCAGGATCAATCAAACGCTTGTTACCCGTCAACAACTGCTGCATTAACGCTTTTTTCTGCTGCTTGCTGGCATCAATCAGCTTTTTTGTGGTTGCAATACTGCGATCCCATGTAGAAAGGATTTTGGCGATTTTGCGTTGTTCTGGGAGTGGTGGGAGTAGAACAGGAAATTCTTTTAACTGAGTAGAGTTAATACTCGCTAAATTGGTACTTCGCTTGGCACAGCTCAAAAAGTAAGTTTTACCATAGTTACTTCCTGATAACGCAGCTAAGAAATACGGTAACAATACTTGCTTATTTGGGCGCACTGCAAAAACATGATTCTGGTTGAGACATGGTACTATTTGACCTTGCCACACATCACCACGCCCCAATTTGTCGAAGTCACCACCTTCGGTCATTAATACATCTCCAACTTGCAACGAGTATCTTTCAAGCTGGTGACGCTCAATTTGAATAGTTTTAACCTCAGAAAGATCAATGTGACCATCTTGCACATTGGCAACTCTCAAATATGGTACTTCAATAGGATCTTTAAGCCCCTTTTTGCCTTTCGCAACTCCTGTTTTGATTTCAGCGACTTTCTCTAGAGGTTTTCTTTCCCAACCATTAGGCACCATAACCCAGCTCCTCTAGGTAAGCCGCCATTTCTGCTTCTAGATCCGCAAGCTCAGTTTGCAGTGCCAATCGCTCACTACGCACAGCCATCAAATCGATTTCCGCTTCTTCTTCAAACGTATCGACATAGCGAGGGATATTGAGGTTGTAGTCGTTCTCACGGATCTCATCGAGGGTTGCCACATACGCGTATTTATCCACATTGTCGCCGCTGCGATAGGTCTTGACGATCTTGTCGATGTTTTCTGCTGTTAGCACGTTCTGGTTTTTGCCTGACTTAAACTCACGCGAAGCATCAATGAACATCACATCGTTGGTGTCTTTCTTCTTCTTGAAGATCAAGATTGCCGCTGGAATACCTGTACCAAAGAACAGTTTTTCAGGTAAGCCGATCACCGCATCCAATAGGTTTTCTTCAATCAGTTGTTGGCGGATTTTGCCCTCAGAAGATGCGCGGAATAGCACACCGTGAGGCACAACCACACCCATGCGACCAGTTTCTGGCTTCAGGGTTTCAATCATGTGCGAGATAAATGCGTAGTCGCCTTTGGTTTTTGGTGGTACGCCACGACGGAAACGACCAAAGTGATCGCTTTCTGCGTCTTCATGTCCCCATTTATCTAACGAGAATGGCGGGTTTGCGGTTACTACGTCAAAGTGCAGTAGGCCGCCATTGCTGTCTTGTAGCTTAGGGTTACGAATGGTGTCGCCCCATTCAATGCGGTGGTTGTCTTCGCCATGCAGGAACATGTTCATTTTTGCCAATGACCATGTAGAGCCGATGGCTTCTTGACCAAACAGAGCGTACTGCTTAGAGCCGCCAAAGTTCTTTTGAACTTGCTTACCACACTTCATCAATAGTGAGCCTGAACCACATGCAGGGTCACAAATGCTGTCGCCTTGTTGTGGCTCTAGGATGATAGAAAGCAGATCCGATACCTCTGGCGGGGTATAGAATTCACCTGCCGATTTACCGCTACCAGCAGCAAAGTGTTTGATCAGGTATTCGTAGGCGTTACCAATCACATCCAACGAACCCACACGGCTAGGGCGTAGGTTTAGGGTTGGCTTACCAAAGTCTTCTAATAGGTGGCGTAGAATGTCGTTCTTTTGCTTCTCATCACCCAGTTTATCGGTGTTAAAGCTGATGTCTTGGAACACGCCTTTTAGTTTGGTGCCGTTTTCTTCTTCAATCGCATGTAAAGCTTGGTCAATACGAGAGCCGTTACCAGCTTCAAAGCGGGCTTCGTACAAGTCCCAGAACGTTGAACCAGCAGGAATTTTGAATGATTGACTAGCAAGCATGGCATCAACCATATCGGTGTTGCCAGCGAACTGGGTAGTAAGTTCTTCCACTTTGTCTTGGCGCACATCCGAGATGTACTTTAAGAACAGCATGGTCAAGATGAAGTCTTTGTAGATAGATGGATCAACCGTACCACGGAAGGTGTCACAGGCACTCCATACCGTTTTGTTGATTTCGTCTTGGTTGATAGTAGGCATTATTGAATCCTTTGTGTAAATAGGTCTTGAGCAATGGCTGCTAGCTGCTGCTCTCTATTGTGTATTAATTGCGTGAGCACTTGTTTCTCTTTTTGAGCACAAGCTGCCATTGACACAATCTGTTGTTGTATATTGACGTTTGGAATCGCAATGGGGGTCGCTTCAAGGACGCTACGCTTGATACTCAATTGCGCTGAGCCTTGGGCTGATTTTTTAAAATAGCGTTGTGAAACAACTTGATTGAGTTGCCATACTAAAAACTCGGGTAATAGCTCGTCTGTTGTTAACTCGATAATAAAAAAATGGGGGGAGCAGACTGTTTGTTTGTCGGTTTGCTTAATAGCTGCTGCGGCGCATCGCGTACCACGCGCCATAAAAATCACATCCCCCGATTTTAACCAGTCAGGCTCTTTTCTACCTTGTACCTGTGTGAGGGTGAGATCATCCCAGCAGATATTGCCATCTGCATCGATATCTTTTACCTGAATCACATAGCCATTGCCTGTTTCATCATCTGGGATGGCACCACGAAAAGGATGCCCAGCTTTAATGGTTGCAATGTTTTTTAAGAATGTAGTCACTCTCTTTAGCCTGCATCATTTAACTTGATGCAATTTTTGCTGGTTATGAATCAAGTGTCAATATATGATGTTGTTTTTTTGCATCATTTAGTTTGATGTGGTTATGAGTGGTTGATATTTGCTTAATAGAAATATGAACTCTCGCACAACATTATTTTATAGAATCACTTATTTTTGCATATCTTCAAAATATTATATGGAAGCAGTGAGTGTCTGTTACCTTTGTTACTATTGACGGTATTGTTCGTCCTATTCAATCTTCACGAAAATCGCCAACAGCTCGTTCTGTATCTACCCATTACCAAGTAAAAGCTCCACAAGGCTTTAAAAATAATAAAGATGCATACGGGTCATCGAAAGCTTTCACTATTCCTAATACCACTTGCCCTGTTTGTGGCAGCTCTGTGTTCTATTATCAACATCCAAATGGAGCAAGAGTTTATTTTGAAGAATTGGGGCCACCGTGGACAAAGCATCCCTGTACGTCATCTATTCAAACCTATCAAGCAAA
Organism: Photobacterium lucens; assembly: GCF_009873615.1. Lineage (GTDB taxonomy): Bacteria > Pseudomonadota > Gammaproteobacteria > Enterobacterales > Vibrionaceae > Photobacterium > Photobacterium lucens. Next base: position 922 of record NZ_SSMG01000411.1, on the reverse strand, counting down.
AGGACGAAAGCCTAAGCCTGTTATTAAAAAGACCGCAGACTCTTGGAAATCATCATACTGGCAACCATTAGTAATTAAGCAAAAAGTGGCATTACCATCGAATAATGGAGTGCGTATTGAAGCTGCTAGTGATGACTTTACCGTTCGATTTGATTTGAATAGTAGGTTATTAAGTGAAAAACAATGTCGACCAGAAGATGTTGATCATTTGGTGATGCTTGGTAGACGAAATTCTGATAGTCGAATTGAGCTTTCAATTACTAGCGGTTGGTTTAGCTGGAGTATGTTTGGTGAGCGTGTGCCTGCTAGAAATGAGAGCAAGCCTGTTGCTGCTGAGCCTGTGGTGGATGCTGGCGCAATTCGGTTTGATCCTAAAGGTAAAGAGCAGATTGCATTTACGGTTAAAAATAATAAGAAAAGTGCTGTTTTTAAATTTATTCAACAAGAAAAAGCTTATGAGATTACAAAAAGTTTAAGAAATCCCAATCAACTCTGGTTAAAAGATTGTTTAGATAACGTTCAACTTTACGTTGAAAAACAAGAAAAACATTTTATTGTCTTTATTACAGATGAAAAAAACTTTATTAGTCAGTCATTTAAACGTAAAAGCGCCATTGTTCAAACAAGTAAAAAAGACAAGCAGGTTGAACCGATAGAAAAAGCCGTTAAGCCGCTGCAAACATACGACGTGACTTTTTACAGTTTGGTGAAATTGGACAATAAGAGCATTTTTATCTTTAAAGATAAATCAAAGACTAATATCAGTTATGCTATTGATTGCGATGCGATCCAAAAAATGATGACACTAAATGATCTACTTTCTTCGAGTGCTAAATTTCAATTGAAAGAAACGCCGCAAGGGTTGCATGTATTTAAGTTTGGCAAATCTTTGTCGCAACCGATTAAGGTGAAGTGTTTTTAG
>NZ_SSMG01000042.1 GCF_009873615.1 Photobacterium lucens | reverse complement strand
AATGAAGGGATGATAAATTTTTTTAACATGATAGAGATGAAAAATGAATGATATATTGATGATTCTAAATTAATTTAGATTATCCATCTGAGTTTAAAGTTGAAAATTAGATGTCTATTACAAATCATGAGTCATTAAAAGCATAAAGGTCTAGCACGATCACTAGACCTTTATTTTGTTGAAGTCTGTACTTGGGTTATCCCATAAACTTCGTCATAAAGTTGCTAATGTTTGAAAGGCTAGCCGCTGCCATTACTACCACAATTAAAACACCTGTAACGGTTAGGTACATTGGGTGCTTGTAATCACCGACGATGTCTTTGCGGCGCGTCGCGGCAAGTACCATAGCGAGTACTACTGGCAGAATAATACTGTTGATAAGACCAGCTAACATGAGTAGCAGAATAGGCATGTTCATGGTTACGGTGCCAAGACTGGTGATGATGATAAAGCCCACACACCATGCTTTTTCATTGCGTGCAACCACAGGGAATAGGGTCTTAATTAGTGAGATTGCCATGTAAGAGTTGCCAACCACCGAAGTAATTGAAGCAACAAATAACACTAAACCAAAGATAAAGTAGCCCACTTCGCCAGCACCTTGACGGAAAGCATCAGCGGCAGGGTTTGAAGTATCTAATACCGCGCCTGTTGCAATCACACCAAATACCGCTAAGAACAGCAGAATACGGATCACAACTGCAATTGAAATGCCTGCCCATGCGGCTTTTTTAATCGATGTTACGTTGTCTTTGCCTTGTAAGCCTACATCCACTAAACGCTGCGCACCAGTGTAGTAACCACCTACAGCACCACCAACGATAGTTAATGTTGGTAGTAATAGGTTGCTCATATCGGTTGGAATAACAGCTGCCTTTAGTGTTTCACCCATTGGCGGTAGGCTGGTCATGGCGACATAAGCAATCAGCACAATCATAAACAAGCCAAGGTAGCGCGCCATTTGATCCATGCGTTTTGAAGCGTTATGAACAATAAACAGTAAGCAACCTACAACGCCTGTAAACAGTGCGCCCCATGTAGTATCAACGCCGGTTAAAACATTAATGCCTAACGCTGCTCCACTGACGTTACCGAAGTTAAATGCCACAGCACCCAGTGCCAGCAGAATACCCACAACATAGCCCATGCCCGGTGCTACACGGTTAGCAATGTCTTGGATACGCAGACCAGATACACCGACAATACGCCATAAATTCATCACAATACCAAAGGTGATAAACATCGAAGCGAAGACAGGAAATGCCATGTCGATTTTGTAGATATTAGTAAAAACAGCGGTTTGAGTCAGAAAGCCTGGACCAACAGAGGTGGTGGCCATTAAGAATGCTACGCTCAAAATCGCTTTGTTTTGCCAAGAAGTGTTTTGAGTGGCAGCAGGTGCTGCAGAAGTCATCGTTGTCATGTTGGTCTCTAAAATGTTGTCTCTCTATTTATAGAAAAAAAGAAAGACAACTGACCAAGATCAGCTGACTAAAAGAAAAGAATATAAAACGTAAAAACAGACAGTTACGAGATGTAATCGTTTGCTTGGCGGCGGATTTTAGAGATATTGAATAAGGCTGTCAACGAAAAAATAGAATAAAAAATGTTTTTGTCTTTTTGGGTAATATTTATCTTTGAAAGGAATTTTTAGTGATGAGTTTATGCTGTGTGGTTTGGTTTTATTAGGGAGTTAGAGGGTAGAAAAGAGAAAGTCGCTGAATGAGAGTCAGCGACTTTGCGTAGAAAACGTTATGATTTTAGTGCTAATACAGTGCCAAAGGTGACAAGTCCTGCACCACATAATTGGTTTAGTAGTTTTTTCATATTCAATAAACGCGTTTGCAGTGCTTTTGAAGTAAATAGGATCGCAACAAGGCTGAACCATAAAAAGTGCATCGCAATCATATAAGCGCCATATAGCAAGGCAACGTGGTTATCGCTTGCATCTGTCGATACCACTTGGCTGAACACACTTAAGAAAAACAGCATGGTTTTAGGGTTTAAGGCGTTACAGAGAAAGCCTTGTGCCAGAAAGTGTTTACTACTTTTACTTGGTGCAGTCTCGCCTTGTAGATCGGTTTTATTGTCAGAAAAAAAGATCCCTTTAATGCCTAGATAAATTAAGTAGGCAGCACCTGCATAGCGAATAGCATTAAACAGCATTTCATTTTGTGAGATAAGGTAACTGATCCCCAATAATGAATAAGTAATGTGTATGGTGATCGCAAGGCTAATACCAATTGCTGTCCAGATCCCTGCAGAACGCCCATGATTTAGGCTGTTTTTTAACACTAATACGAAGTCAGCACCCGGGCTGATTACAATCAATAACCCTAAAATCGCTAAGCTGATCAGTTCCATTTATCCCCCAAACAAGTCTGTAATGGCGTTATTGTATGTGTTCGATGCCTATGTTTTAATCGAAAAGAAGTTGAGTAACATGTGAGAAAAATTCACAGATGAGGCATCTTAAAGCATTTCATGTATTCGATGTGTCAGCGTCATGTTCAAGTTTTAGTGAAGCGGCACAGCAATTGAATATTACGCATGGCGCAGTGAGTAAACAGATCAAAACCTTAGAAACCTATTTAGGGGTTGAGCTCTTTTATAAGAAAGGGCGCAATGTCTATTTAACGACACAAGGTGAAAAGTTAAAGGTTGCGACTCGGCAGGCGTTTAGCGTATTGGAAGCGAGCGTTCACGAATTGCGTCAATTTCAAACTCAAGCGTTGGAAGTCTCTTGTGAGCCAACATTGACCATGCGTTGGTTAATGCCTCGGCTAGCGGATTTCTATGAAAAATCAGGGATTGATGTACGATTGTCTACTGCTGGTGGTGCAATTGAGTTAGGGATGAGTGGATTATCACTGGCTATTCGTCGTGATGATTTTAAGTGTCACCGTGATTACCATAAAACGCCTTTAGTGGCAGAGTGGGTTGGCCCTGTGTTTTCTCCTGAATATTGGGATAAGGTCAAACATGATCACCAAGACATTACCTTCATTCATAGCGCAACCAGACCGACAGCATGGCAAAGTTGGCAAGACAAAATCCATCATTGCCTTGATATAAAAGGGAAGCATCAACAAACATTTGGTCACTTTTATTTTTGTATTCAAGCGGCGATTGATGGTTTAGGCGCGGCGATGGGATCTTATCCCTTTGTGATGGATGATATAAAGCGCGGTGTACTTGTTGCTCCATTTGGTTTTGTCCCATCTGGCTGTGATTATATGTTGATGAGTACCAAAGCGGAGTTAGAAGGTGCTGAAGCTTTATTTTCAACATGGCTGACGGAGCATTTATCGCAGGCAATACCAACTAGCGATGAGCAAGAAAAGTAACCCTATTTAAAAAAGAAAAGCCGCTTAAAGATAGCGGCTTTGTCGTTATAGATTAGCTATTGTCATCAGGCTTCATGGGCAATTAAGTTTGGTTCTTGGTTATTTACTTGATAATTATTAATTGCGATAACACGTTTAGTCATGCGAGGGTGGCTTGAGGTAATTTCTTGGAGAAAACCAAAGACCGCAGGCACACTTAGTTCTTGTTGTACAAAGCTATCGTTATTAGTAGCAGCTAAAAGTTCTTTACTGCCTGAAGCCAGTGCAATCAGCGCGTTAAGGCTCGCTTGTTTATCGTTAACGATTTCAGCTGCAATGCGGTCACAGGTTAGTTCACAAGCGCGGCTATATGCCGAGCCAAGGAAAGGAACAAACATCGCAGGTTTCATGAGTAGGTTGATCCAGAAATTAACGTGACCTGCGGCGTGGTGTGCGAGTTCATGGGCGATCACAAAACGAAGTTGGTCTTGTTTTTTCTCTTCCCATAATAAATCAACTAAATCACTAAATAGTAGCGTATATTTACGTGATAAAAACTTCACCGCTAAAGCATTAGTTAAACCTTGTGCGTTCACAATAAACATTTCAGGTTTGTCTTTAATATTTAATTCTGTGGCAATGTCGTCCGCCATGGTATTTAAATCCATATATTGATTTTTATTTACGTGAACCGCATTACCAAAAATGCTGGCTTGGAAAAATTTACTGGATAGCCATAAAAAGAATGCGATTGGAATAAGGAAAACGAGAATACTAAATAAAGTACCGAGTAATAATGCCGCCCAAATTAAGCCACCAATAATAATGCATAACATTCTATAAAGGTTTTCTTTAGGGTGACGCAATGCTGAAACGTTCAT
>NZ_SSMG01000410.1 GCF_009873615.1 Photobacterium lucens | reverse complement strand
GAATATTAAACATGATAAGTGACAATTAAGTATTCAACGCAAAATAACGGGACTCAAATGGAAGCGGAACAAATAGAAATTCTTAATTTTATCTCTCAATATCCGCCTTTTGATAATTTGCCAGAAGCACAGCTTCATGAGCTTGCAGTAGAGATAGAAGTCGCCTATTACCGAGCCAATACCATGATCCTTAATACGGGTGATAGTATTCATGATTTATTTCTTATCCGTAGTGGCTCCGTTGAAATTTATCGTCGAGAAGGTGAACTCTATAATCGCTTAGATGAAGGTGACATTTTTGGACAAATGGGTCTACTTATGAATAATAGAGTCCGAATGCCAGCCAAAGCGCTAGAAGATACCCTACTCTATTGCATCCCTAACGCCCTATTTATCAAACTTTGCGATCAATACGATAGCTTTGCTGATTTTGTCGAAGTCGAAGATGGTGCTCGTTTACGTCACGCAGTGTCTAGCCAACATAACGAAAATGATCTCACCACATCCAAGCTTCGCACCTTAATTACCCGTGATGCGGTGATCATCGATAAACATGCATCGATTCAGACAGCAGCGCAAACCATGGCAACTGAAGGTGTATCTGCTCTGCTGCTAAGTGACAATACCGCAACAGAAGATGATGACGAAACTGATTATGTCGCAGGTATTATCACTGATCGTGATTTATGTACCCGTGTTCTTGCCGAAGGTGTCTCGACATCAGAGCCTGTATCTTCAGTGATGACTGCCGAGCCAATTACGCTCGATCATAACGCCTATGTCTTTGAAGCCATGTTAACCATGCTGCGCTATAACATTCATCACTTACCTGTATTGCGTAACAAGCACCCTGTTGGTGTGATCAGCATCTCTGATATTGTTCGTTACGAATCACAAAACAGCCTGTTGCTTGTAAGCAGTATTTATCAACAACAATCGGTAGAAGAGCTGATCCAGCTTTCTTCTCAGGTCAAAGATTGTTTCGTACGCATGGTCAATGAAGATGCTAACTCACATATGATTGGTAGTGCGATGGCTGAGATCGGACGTAGTTTCAAACAACGTTTATTAGAACTTGCTGAAGAAGAACTTGGTCCACCACCTATCCAATATTGTTTCTTGGCTCTCGGCTCTATGGCTCGTGATGAACAACTTATTGTTACTGATCAAGACAACGCGATTATTCTTGATAACAACTACGATCACGATAAACACAATGCTTATTTTGAAGCTCTGGCTAAATTTGTCTGTGATGGTCTTGATGCCTGTGGCTATAGCTATTGTACTGGCGGTATCATGGCAACCAATCCTGAATGGCGTAAAACTCGTCAGGAATGGGAGCAATGCTTTGCAGATTGGATAGATAACCCTAAACCTCAAGCGTTATTAAACAGCTCAATCTTTTTTGACTTGGGCGGCGTATGGGGAAGATTACGTTGGGCAAAACAACTGAACGGTTTTATTGTGCGTCGTGCACGTAATAGTCCACGCTTTTTAGCTTGTTTAGCGCGAAATGCAATTAATCGCACTCCACCACTCGGCTTCTTTAAAGACTTTGTGATGGAAAAAGATGGTCGACACAACAACTCGATTAACTTAAAACGCCGAGGTACTGCCCCACTTGCGGATCTTATTCGTGTTCATGCGCTTGCTGTGGGTTCACGCTCACAAAACTCATTAGAGCGTTTAGATGACATTATCGAGAGTGGCATTCTACCACCGGGTCGAGCGCAAGATTTACGTGATGCAATGGAATACATCTCACTGGTACGTATTCGTCACCAAGCATTGGATGTAGAAGCCGGGCAAGAAGCTGATAACAGCATTGAACCTGAAAATATGTCTGACTTTGAACGCCGCAATCTGAAAGATGCTTTCCAGATCCTTAGTAAAGCACAAAACTTTGTCAAATACCGTTACCAAGGTAACCGTTAATAGTACCCGTTATGTTTAGAGAAGCATTCAAACAAACATCTTCAGGCCATTTTATTCGTCATACTCGGATACTTGATTGGCAGCAAACGTTCCTCGATTTTGCCCAAACAGCTAAAGATCCACGTATTGCTCAATATTATCAACATGGCATGATCGCCGGTGATACTCCACTTTGCGAAGTTGAGTTTGTTGCCCTTGATTTTGAAACCACAGGATTAAATGCCACTAAAGATGACATTATTAGTATCGGTTTAGTGCCTTTTACCATTAACCGTATTTACTGCAAACAATCTCAACATTGGGTCGTAAAACCTAAAGCTAAACTAGATGAAGAATCAGTGATCATCCACGGTATTACTCACTCAGATATACAAACAGCACCCGATCTCCGTCGTATTTTAGAATCAGTATTAGATTCATTGGCTGGTAAAGTGGTGGTGGTTCATTACAAAGCCATCGAACGCCAATTTATGGATAAAGCTTTGCGGGTTCGCCTAAATGAGGGAATACAATTTCCTGTTGTTGATACCCTAGCTATTGAAGCGCAAATTCAAGCACAACAATACCGAGGATTTTGGGCCAAGTTACAAGGAAAAAAGCCCGGCTCTGTTCGATTAGGCAAATGCCGTAGCCGTTATGGACTACCCACCTATCAACCTCATCATGCGTTAACAGATGCGCTGGCAACAGCAGAATTACTCCAAGCACAAATTGCTTACCATTTCTCGCCAGATACGCCCATCAATCATCTTTGGGAATAAAAAAACCGCAGCGAACGCTGCGGTTTTTATTTACCTTTTACGACAAATTTCATCATCAAATGGCTAAGTTATTTATACTTTTCAGTTCTAAAACCAAGTAGCAAACTTAGACACATCAGTAGCAAAATAATCGTAAATGGTAACGCTGTTGATATCGTACCGGCTTGTAGTGCCTCAATGGCTTGAGTACCACCTACCCACAATAGTGCAATGGCAATTAACCCTTCGATTACCGCCCAAAACACACGCTGAGCAACAGGGTTATCCACTTTACCACCAGCGGTAATACTATCGATAACCAACGAGCCTGAATCTGATGAAGTAATAAAGAACACTAATACCAGACCTACCGCAATCACAGAAAGAACAGTCCCCATTGGTAGCGCATCAAACATTTGGAACATAGCCAATGGCACTTCAGTGATGCCGTTCTGACCTAACGAGCCAATTTTATCCATCACTTGGTGAATCGCCTGACCACCAAATACTGACATCCAGATTGTTGTTACTAGTGTCGGTACAATCAGTACAGCAATCAAGAATTCGCGAATAGTACGGCCTTTTGAAATACGAGCGATAAATGAACCAACAAATGGTGACCATGAAATCCACCACGCCCAGTAAACAACGGTCCAACCATGTAGCCATGCCTGATCCGTTCGGCCATAAGGATTACTCAGAGGAATAAAGTTCTCAACATAACCCATGATAGTCGTTGGAATGGTATGCATCGAAACAGAAAAGCCCACCGCGCCCACAAACACCAGTAAGATCAACGCCACAATCATATTGATGTTACTTAGTAGCTTCACACCAGAGTCGATACCTTGAGCTACTGAGTAAATCGCAATTAATGTCACGACAACAATAATACCAATTTGTAAACCTAAACCGCCCTGTGTACCAAACACATGATTAATACCACTGGCTGCCTGTTGCGCACCTAAACCTAATGACGTCGCTAAACCAAATAACGTCGCAAGTACCGCTAAGATATCAACAATATGACCAGCCCAGCCCCATGTACGGTCACCTAAGATTGGGTAGAAAACAGAGCGGATAGAAAGTGGCAAACCTTTGTTATAAGCAAAGAATGCCATTGATAATGCGACAACACCGTAAATAGCCCAAGGATGTAAACCCCAGTGATACATAGTTGCACCCATCGCCACCTTAAAAGCTTCAGGTGTTTCCGGCGTGACATCAAGCGGTGTACCACCCCAACCAGTATAATAAGCTGCAGGTTCAGCCACACTCCAGAACATCAAACCAATACCCATACCTGCAGCAAAAAGCATTGCTAGCCAAGATAGTGTTGAATGTTCAGATTCAGCTTCCTTACCGCCTAAACGAATACGACCATAAGGTGAAATGATGAGCCCTAAACAAAAGATAACAAAGAAGTTACCTGCCCATAGAAACATGGAATCAAATTTATTAACAATAGCGTTTTTTACACTATCTAATGCTGCTTTTGCCGTTGCAGGATCGCTGATAAGAATGGCAGCTAAGAATAGAACGATCAGCCCAGCACTCACTCCAAATACCGCATTATGGACATCAAATCCCCACTTTTGGACATTATCTTGACCAATGGTGTAATCGGTATTTTCAATACTATATTTATCGTGCTTACTCATTAATTAAGTCCCGTTATAATTATCGCTCAATGAATAATATTTAGTCCTGTAAATAAAAATTGAGCTGCAATATATAAACATTTGACTATCACAACTGTCAATAGAGAGCATAACTGACTAAAAAACGGATAATTAGTATTCAAGCCGTCACTTCACTCATCAAAAAACAGAACAGCCATAACAAAATAAGCCCAATATTTACATCGTATTCTAACTATTATCTCATCAACATTAGACTATTTGATTATAGATAACGTAAAATTTTGCACCACCTTATAAAAAAGACTATTTTTTCTTTTTATTCATATGGATAACTAACTGGTGCAGACAGAACACACAGAAAACAAGCATGACTTGGATGAAAATAACTCTCTTGTTGTCGTAGATACAAGAATAGTTTCCCAAGTAACCGCTTCAGAGTGGCAATAAAGTAAAGAAAAGGAGAAATAATACTAAGAAATGCTGAATAACATGCAGAGAATAAGAATAGTATAAACAGTGCAAGTGCTGTTTTTTTAAACAGAGTGTGAATAAATAAACAGCACAATTGTTTATGAAAAATCTAAATGAATATGTGTACAGCCTTTTTGGCATGCAATGCCCGGAGTATCGCTTTGCTCAGGAGTGATCAGAAATAAGGCTTGGCCACAATCAGAGCAATTCACTGTTTTACCTTGCATCACTTTCTTTATCGTTGCCTGTTGATCACCAAAAGATCGCTTGGACTGTTTATTCAATTGTGAGAAATCGAGTTTCATTCAATAACCTTTAAATACCGTATAAACAAAAAGGGCTTATTAGCCCTCTTTGTTATAATTCGAAATCATCAAACTCAGATGTTTCTACTTGACGTTCAAGAAAAGCGACTAAATCGTCATGACCGCCAATGTATTTACCATCAAGAATGATCTGAGGCACTGTACGAACCGTTATACCTGTTTTCTGCTCAATAAAATCGACCATCACAACTTTAGATAACTCTTGGCCTAATACAAGAGTTGTGTACTCTGTACCACGCTCATCCAATAATGCCTTTGCCTTTACACAGTACGGGCAATTAGGTTGTGTGATAACCAGATTTTCATATTGCTCAAGTTGTTCGATAGTAAGGTTTTGTGCTTCAGTCATCGCTCTGCCAATTCTATGGTTAATTCAAGTCAGTCAAGATAATGGAAAGTGTTTCGATAGTAAAACATCTGTTTTCTTAATGTTTAGATTATAAACAATATATCGATTTATTTTTATTGTTCACTTTCTGTTCTTAAATTTAGTTAAGAATAACAATGAACAATATTAAAAA
>NZ_SSMG01000409.1 GCF_009873615.1 Photobacterium lucens | reverse complement strand
ATCCTATATTTATTTTGTCATTTACTCCTTATATTAATCTGATTTGTTTTGATTTTTTGGTTTATATGTCTGGTAATACCAGTTTGGACATATAAAAACATAATATTTGTTTTTATGGTTAAAACTACGGCGAATAATTAAATTGTAAGTAAATATGTCTAAGAGTAGGCTTGCTGGCACTTTAAAATTTTCAACCCGTAAGTATTTAACCTATGAGCAACAATAAACTAGACGCAACGTATAAACGTCTGCGTTGGCAGATTATTATTACTACCTTTCTGACATATACAGTGATGTATATTTCACGTAAAGCCTTCGCTGCAGCAGCACCGTTATTGATGACCGATTTGGGTATGACAACGGTTCAATTTGGTTTAGCGTCTTCGATTTACTACATTTTATACGGCGTATCAAAATTTAGCTCTGGCCTTCTTGCCGATAAAATTAACCCTCGTCTATTTCTTGCTCCAGTGTTGGTGGTGATTGCCATTATCAACGTAGGCATTGGTATGACTAACAGCGTTAACATGCTGCTTGCTCTGTATTGTTTAACAGCGGTTGTTCAAGGTTGTGGTTTCCCGCCGATTGCCAAAGCGATCAGCCAATGGTATTCAAAATCAGAGCGTGGTGGTTGGTACTCGCTTTGGAATACATCTCATAACGTAGGTGGTGCGCTGGCGCCGCTTATTGCTTCAGCGGTGATTGCGTACACTGGTAACTGGCGTTACGCATTTTATGTACCAGCCGCAATTACTGCAGTTCAAGCTATTATTGCGGCTATTCTTATGCGTGGTAAGCCAGAAAATTACGGTTTACCGAACGTTGGTGAATGGCGTAATGATACTAAGCAGCTTGAGATCAATCAGCGCTCTGAAGCCGGTCTTAGCATGTGGGTGATGTTTAAGCGCTACATTCTAACGAACCCTATTATTTGGTTAGCGATTGGCGGTGACTTATGTATTTATGTGATCCGTACTGTGACGAACGATTGGGTAAGTGTTTACTTCGTTAAAGAGCTAGGTTGGGATTTAGTCAAATCTAACTCGCTAGTGGCTTGGTTTGAAGCGGGCGGCATTTTAGGTGGTTTAACGTCGGGTATTATCTCAGACAAATTCTTTGGCGCAGATCGCTGGAAAACCATTTTGATTTATAGCTTTGTCTTAATCGCAGGTATGGTTGGAGTGGTATTTACTATCCATATTGATTACATGCTAGTGGCACTGTGTTTCTTCATTATCGGTGCTGGTATTTATGCGCCTCAAATGTTGTTTGCGTTAGGTATCATTGAAGCGTCTCACGCTGATGGTGCAGGCGCTGCAACGGGCTTAAAAGGTGGTGTAACTTATATTGGTGCAGCACTTGCTGGTGCGCCGATTGCGATGATTGAAACCGCTTACTCTTGGAGTGGTGTATTTACCTTATTAGGTGCGATTGCTGTGACATTAGTGGTGTTAACTTGTGTGATCATCCGTGTTGATAGCAAACGCCTACCAATGTAAATTACGAAGTAAAGAGAATAAAAAAGCGACCAGATGGTCGCTTTTTTTGTATCGGTTAGATAGCGATTAACGAATAGAGTTCAGCATGAAATCCATCACAGGATCGATTTCTGCGTCCATGGTTAATGCTTTTGGCAGGTAATCAGGTTGTTTTAAGATCCCACGCTCGATAAGTTCATCAAGGAGTGGCTTAAACTCAAATCCAGTTTTACCAATAAATAGCGATGTTAAGTCTTCATTTTGATACGCATGGATCGCATCTTTCAAACCACGTAGGTATAAGAAGTCTTTTGTGAAGCCACCACCACGGTAAACACGTGCGGTTACGGTGAAGGCTTCATCATCGCTTACACCGTACTCGTGTTTCAAGCTGTTGAAACAGTCATTAAAGGTGTCGCCATTTACCATCATCTCTACTGCTACTACACGTAATGCCAATGTTTTGAGGCGGTGTAGTGGGAAGCTACCTGATAAGTGCTCACACAGGATAGCAAGGCCTTCTTGTGTATGGGTGTTACCAGGTAAACCTAATTGTAAGATCTTCAGTGGCTGACGTTCAGCATTCACCGACGTAACTAAGTGCACACCCAGTTCATGATGGATCAAGGCATCAAGATCGCCTTGGCTGAAACGACTGTTAGGGTTCACCTTGATGGTTTTACCGCTAACCATTGCACGGGCAATCAGCTGCTTTGAAGAAACGATCTTACATGGAATATCGTAGTCTTGTGCTGCTTCTTTAAATGCTTCAATCGCTTCTTTAGCACTGATGGTCGCTGGTTGCTGCTCTTTATACTCACATGCGTGAAGAATGAACTTCGCATTCGCAATGTCACGCTCATCAGGCTGACCGTAGTAACGTAATGAGTTATATAAGAACTCATCAGTACCAATACTACAAAGTAGATCGATACGTACTGCTAACTGGTCAATCACCTTACGATACATTTTCTGTACGTCAGCATCGCGAATACCTTCTACCGGTAAACGGTAAAGTTGTTCACGGAACTTGTATGGATCCAAGTCCAGCTGACGGTAAGTAAACTGCGGATGATAAGTGTGCGGTTTACTTAAGAAGCGGCGTTTCTCTTGCTTTAAGTTCGTCGGGTTAATGTAGCTCAGGGTATTGATACCACGAGCAATACGGTATAACTGACGATCAAGTTTAAGCACTTCTTTTGATAGATTCGATGCTAGTAGATCGCTACCAGTTAAGCCTTTTGCTTTCGTGCGTTTTGTTACTGTAAAAGCCGCGTGCTCCGTGATCACGGTTTTCATCGACTCTTTCAGCTTTTCAATTACCAGTGGGTAGGCTTCGCCACCTTGCTCATTCATGAAAATCTTCTTCACTTCAATCGGTAAGATTAATGTGTTGCTGAAGTTTTCTTTAATGAAGGTTGCTTGGTAACCCATACCTTTGAAGACATCATTTTCTAATGCCGTCACTTCAAGGTTTGGTAACTCAACGTTATTCAAGCTTTCAAGTAAAACGTCGATCTCTTTACGCCAGCGACGGCAATTAACTTGCTTTGTGCCCACGTTAAAGGTTGGTGTTTGTGCATCAATACGCTGGTGGTTATACGAGTGAATGTCATATACCAGACAAAGACCAAACTCTTTTTCTAACGTTTCCACTAAACACTTAAGAATGCGGTAGTAACAGCTATGTTTGTCATGGCTGATCGCACGCTCTTCGGGTGTTAAAGGCTCAAGCCATACATTTTTACCCCAAGCATCTTCATAAATACAGTTGCTTGGATCACGGTTTAAGTCGTATTCGTAACGAGAATCTTCACCTTGAAGAACGATTGGCAGCGATGAAATAAAATCGCCAGTAAATGGATCTTCTTCAAAGTAGCGCTCTTCTTCAGATAGCGCACATTTTTCTTTTAATTCTCCACGAAGGTTATGACCATGGTGAATAGCGGTAGCAATATAAGGTTGGTATTCGCTTACACGAATACTCAAGCTACCATCACCAAGCTCAGCTTCAAATGGAGTAAGGTTACGGATTTTCTCCAGAACCTCTAACTCAGTATGCAGCATCAGCAATTACCTTACGAAAATCGTTTTTACGCGCAATGCCGATCTCTTTCGCCATTACTACGCTTTCAGCAAAATCAAGCACGTTACGCTGAAGTTTTACGCGGTTTAGACGGTTAATACGTGTAATACCGCCAGGGCTTAATACGTTAACTTCAACTAGTTTGCCGTTAATAACATCAAGACCAACAAAGTACAGACCGTCGCGCACTAGCTTAGGACCAATGTGTTTACATAGATCAAGCTCTTGCTTAGTTAGTGTGTGTTTTACTTCACGGCCGCCAGCGTGGATGTTTGAGCGAACGTCACCTTCAGCAGGTACACGACGCATCGCACCAATTGGCTCACCGTTTAGTACAAGAATACGTACGTCGCCTTGCTCTGCACCTTCAATGTAATCTTGTAGGATCACATAGTTCTCGTCGTCACCAATGTAGAAATCAAGTAGTGATTTGACGCTTGATTTTGCGCTTTTCTCAACCAAGATAACGCCTTTACCGCCGTAACCGTTCAATGGTTTTAGGATCATGCGCTCTTGGGTTGATTCTTCTAATACACGCTCAAGGTACTCACGGTTTTTCGATACGTGCGTTGCAGGAATAAACTCATGGTTTGGATCAGGTAGTGATGCTGTGTATAGCTTGTTGTTTGCTACACGTAGGCCATCAATATCGTTAATGATAAAGGTGTGTTCACGAACTGAATCCAAGAAGTTCAATGCCATGGTATCTAGCGGTGGGTTAGCACGCATGAAGATAACATCGAAGCCCGCAAGTGGTAACTCAGCTTTATTAAATTCCGCTTTACGGTAAAAGCTAGGGATATTGTTTGATACATCACCTTTCTTTAATACGTTACAGAAAGCAATTGCCATGCTGTCGCGCATAGTTAAGTTACTTGGTGTTGTAATTGCAACCGTGTGTCCACGACTAGCTGCTTCATGGATTAGACGTAAAGTTGAATCGTTTTCTGCTTCAACTTTGTCCCACGGATACATAACAAAACAAATTTTCATAGCTATACCAATAAAGTGCCTGCAATTTTCACAGGCTATTAAAAAGAAATAAGCCATCACACAAATGTGGGATGGCTTCATTGTTACTCGATCAAAGCAGAGGAAAGGCTTCCTCTGGGTGATTAATAGTCTAAATCGCTATCACTACTATCACCATCGGCATCATCATCGTCGCCGTATGCGCTATTGCTAGAACGCTGTGATACGCATAATGTGTAACTGCGTGCTTTATGATTGGTGTGATTTAGGTATTTTAACCAACACTTACCAAATTCAGACACTGCTGCTTGCTGGCCTAATACTTCAGCAAGGAATTGAGTTTCAGACTCATCGATAGGTTGCGTAGTACCTTCATGTAAGGCACGCATTGTGCGTCCATAGTTCTCTAAGACGCTGGCCTCACTAATTGTGAAAACCCCCGAGCGATTAAAGCCACGTGGGAAATTTTTATCGTCGTAAAATTTACCTTCACTTCTCATTCATAAAGTCCTTGATGTGATTTGCGGTGATATTTATCCAGCCTTGGTTATTTGTAAATCAAAGTATTTTTATCTTCACGATTAAAAAAACTGATTAAAATATGTGTTAAATCATCATATCGGTTAACAACGAGATTAAGCTCTTGCTAATTAGATATATAATGCTTAAATAGCGCAATAATCACGCTATTTATCCTTCTAATTCTTGAGAATTTCGCTGTGGATACAGAATTACTAAAAACATTTTTAGAAGTTACAAAAACTCGTCATTTTGGACGTGCTGCTGACAACTTATATTTAACCCAATCTGCCGTTAGTTTTCGTATTCGACAACTAGAATCTCAGCTCGGTAACCCGTTGTTCTCTCGTCAGCGTGGTAATGTGCATTTAACGGCAGCAGGTGAGCGTCTACAGCCTTATGCGGAAGCAATTTTGCAAACTTGGGGACGTGCCAAACAGGATGTAGCGTTAACTGATAGTTTGAACACCCAATTGGCGATCGGTGCTTCTCCTTTATTTTGGGAATTTGATGGTATCTCGGATTGGATCAATCAGATCTATGCCAACATTCCTGGATTGGCGTTACGTTTAGAGTCAGTAAAGCGTGAAGGAATGGCAAAACGTCTTTTTGATAAGAGCATTGATTTGTTTATTACCAGTGAGCCGCCAAAAATTGAAAACTTGAATGTACGTAAAGTACGAGACTATCAGTTGCAGTTGGTGACGAATAAAGAAGGCTGCGATTTACATAGCACTCGTGATATTCCGTTGGTGTTCTTAGATTGGGGTACGCGTTTCTCTGTTGAGCATAGTCGTATTGCTGAATTGCAACGTACACCTATCATGCATACCCATTCAGTAAAGATGGCACTTGATTATATTTTGGCAAATGATGGGGTTGGTTATTTACCATCACCTGTTGTTGCTAATGCTAAACAAGCGGGCTTACTACACTTGGTTGAAGATGCACCAGTCATGGAGCAAAGTTTGTATTTAGTGTGGCGAGAAGATAACGAAAAAGAGGACTTGATCAAGGCTTTGGTCGATGTTCCATTTAAGAATGTGATCGAAAACATTTGATAAGTTTTTTTTGTTCTAAGCAGTAAAAAATCTTGTTGTACAGAAAGCGAGATTCTGAATTAGTCTTAGAAAAAATACGGTTCAAGCAATAAATCAGGCGAAAAGCTAACAAGGTTGTTGTCACTGATTTAAAAGAAAAGCTACGTATTTTTGTCACAATAGAGCATTAATATTGCGTGTGTTCTATTTATTAATTACTTACTCTGGATGTAGTTCAGGAATCGCAAATGGCTAAGTTAGACCAAAAGTTTCATAAGGGCAGCAAATCAAAATTCAACTCTGAATTTAATGATGATTTTTATGATTTGAATCAATCTCGTAACAAGAAGAAACGTCGTGTTTCACGTTCACGTTCTGAGAGTCCGGAGTACAGCGATTTCGATTATTAATCCATATTAGTTCTCGGCAATAACAGATATCAAAAAGGCGTATCCAATGGATACGCCTTTTTATTTGTCTGCTGAATGTATCGCAATTACTTTTCTTCGCTTAGGGCCGCGTAGCGATGCAGTAATTCAGTCAGTACACTGATCCAACCAAACGCATTTTCAGGTGCGTTAGCTAAAATCTTTTCAACCTCTGCACAATGTTGTTCCAGCGTTACTGCTTCTTCTAGTTGGAATGAAATAGCGTAAAAGTGCCATAGGATCAGGCGTGTCATACGCTCTGTATTTTGCTTTGCATTTTCTGATTCTGAAAAAGCTTCCTTCACTTCACCTAGTGCGACTGCCGTCATACGTAACATGGCATCAAACTGCGCTGACTTTAGACGTTCTTCACTGTCCACTTCTTCTTGTTCGAAAGTAAAGATTTCTTGCATCACATCTTCAGGCACCATACGGCCGATCACACGTAAGCTAAATTCCTCAAGTTCATGGCGAGGCATTGTTAATAGGCAGTTTAAAGTATAATCGCGTTGCATAGACATCTCTGAGCGCCTGTTGGCTAGATTAAAGTAAAGGGGTACTATTTTGGATGATTTAAGAGAAAATTGCGACTAAAAGCGCAAATGGGAGTGATGTTATAGCGCTTTTGATGAAAGCTAGCTGACGGTACACAGCGAAAATCACTGCGACATGACAGGAAAAATCATACAATACAGAACTGACATACGGATGACATGATCATTGAGTAATCAGATTATGTTTACCACAACTATATTGATTTCTATATAAGGCAATAATTTAGCAGCGAGTTTTATTTCTATTTCATTGATTGTAAAGTGCTTTTCAATCATTGATGCTGCTAAGTTGGATAAATTAATGACGTCAAATAATCAACAGCCTGATAAAAAGCAGGATACTAAGGCGCAACCATCTTCGACGCGTCACTTCATTAAACGCAGTTTGCTTACCGTCGCTATTGTCGGCGGTGTGGGTATGGCTTATTTAGGTAATAATTTAAATAAAACCATCAGCGAAAAGTTTGCAGGACAATTGTGGCAATTACCTTCAGTTGTTTATGCGCGTGAACTGGCGTTACAACCGGGCTCTCCAATTAGTTATAACGCATTGGTAAATGAGCTAAAAGTATTGGGTTATCACAAAGCGGCACATCCTGATCAAAGTGGTGAATATAAGGCGAATGGCTGGAGCGTAGAGTTTGTACGTCGCCCATTTAACTTTAAAGAAGGCGCTGAAGGTGCCCGTCATGTTTCTGTTTCTTTCAATAGCGAAGGGATCAGTAAGATGATGGATTTAGATACCAATAAAGAGCTGGGCTTCCTTCACATTGATCCGAAGATGTTAGGGATGCTAGAAGGCAATACCGATCAGCAGCGTATCTATTTACCGCAAGATAAAATGCCGAAACTACTGGTAGAAGGCTTGGTTGATACGGAAGACCGTCATTTCTATGAACATGATGGTATTTCATTAATCGGTATTGGTCGTGCATTTTTAGCGAACTTAAAAGCGGGTCATACTGTTCAAGGTGGTAGTACCTTAACGCAGCAGTTGGCGAAGAACATGTTCTTATCCAGCGAGCGCAGCTTATGGCGTAAGTTTAAAGAAGCCTACATGGCGATCATTATCGATTACAAATACGGTAAGGAAGAAGTGCTTGATGCCTACATGAACCAAGTGTATCTAGCACAATACAATGGTCGTGGTATTCATGGTTTTGCACTCGCTTCACGTTATTATTTTGATCGTCCATTATCTGAATTACGTCCAGATCAAATGGCATTAATGATTGGTATGGTGAAAGGGCCATCTTATTACAACCCTTGGCGCCATCCTGAGCGTGCGAAAGATCGTCGTAATGTGGTGCTTAAGATCATGTTTGATAACAAGCTGATCTCAGAAAAAGAGTACCGTTCATCGATTAAGTTGCCTCTTGATATTCAAGCGAAGGGACAATTAGCGAAACGCCAGCCTGCTTACTTTGATCAGATCAAACGTGAGTTGGAAGAAAAGGTCGGTGATGCATTTGAAGAGGGGAAAGGCTTCCGTCTGTTTACCTCTTTGGATCCTCAATCGCAGAAATTAGCAGAAGATGCTGTGAAGAAGATGATCCCGTTAGTTGAGAAACGTTCGGGTAAAGACTTACAAACAGCAATGGTGATAGCTGATCGTACAACGGGTGAAATTCGTGCCATGATTGGTGGTAGTAACCCTGACTTCCCAGGTTATAACCGTGCAATTAATGCGCAACGTCAAATCGGCTCGGTAGTGAAACCCTCTATTTACTTATCGGCATTGGAAGAGCCTGAGCAATATACCTTGGCTACTTCACTAAAAGATCAGCCATTATCGATTAAGATGAAAGATGGAGCAACATGGAGTCCACGTAACTATGATCGTAAATACCGTGGTGAAGTGCCTCTATTCATGGCATTAGCGAAATCATATAACGTACCGACAGTTAATCTTGGTATGGCACTTGGTGTGGATAAGGTTTCTACGACGCTGACGAAGTTGGGTATTCCTTATCAAGAGATCCCACAAGTACCATCACTGTTCTTAGGTTCAATTGCACTATCCCCATTAGAGGTAACGCAAATGTACCAAGCGATTGGTAATAATGGTTATCTTGCTCCGTTAACAGCGCTGAATGCGGTTGTTGATGAAAATGGTAAAGTGCTTTATCAAAACTGGCCAAAATCTTCACCTGTGGTTCCTAGTCAAGCGGCATGGTTAACGATGTTTGCAATGCAAGATACGGTGAAATTTGGTACTGCTCATTCATTGAATAAGCTGTTCCCTGATAGCCACCTAGCAGGTAAAACAGGAACAACTAACGATGGTAAAGATAGCTGGTATGTAGGTATTGATGGACGAGAAGTGGTAACGGTTTGGATGGGGCGTGACGATAATAAGTCAGCACACTTAACTGGTGCAACAGGTGCACTTCGTTTGTATACCGATTATATTCAACGTCGTAAACCTGAGCCGTTAGTGTTGCGTCAACCCGCTAATCTTGAAGCGGTGAAATACACCGTAGCGGCAAACGGCACGTACACTGAGAATTGTTCTGGTACAACTCGTATGCCGATTTGGGATCCAAGTGGTGACTTGAAGCAAAACTGTCAGGTTCAGCAGGTTAAACAACAGGCACAACAAGTGCAGAAGAAAGTAGAAGGTTTCTTTAATAAGTTGTTTAACTGGTAATTAAGCATATTCGTGTTAATAACGAGTCAATGCTCAAAAGAAAGGCTAAGTGTTCGCACTTAGCCTTTTTACTTGCGGTGGGTTTTGCATTTAAATAAAAAGGGAGCTGATACCAGCTCCCTTTTTACAATGTTGTCAAACTTTAGTTTGTCATACCCCATTTAAGGTCATCATCAAGCTCTTCAATGGCTTCGTCTAAATAGTTTTCCACTTGCTCTTCAACAAGACCATCCGGTTCTTCAAAGAAGGCAATATGGAAAATAGCATCACCTTCATTTACAAGTGGTAATGTCTGTTGACCAATCACGATCCCGCCTTGCGGGGCAATAACAGACACTTCGCTGCTGCCTGCTGGATCGCTAATAGTGGCGATGACCTGGTCTTTCGACACCTTCTCACCCAAGGCCACATGGGATCGAAGCAAGCCATCATAGTCGGCACGGATCCAACGGGTTGCTTTTGGCACCATTGGCTCGATAACTTTTTTACTACGACTGGTACGTAGCATATTCAAGTGGCGCATGACTTTAAGTACGCCCTGAACACCAGATCCTACTGCATGTGGGTCAAGACGTAACGCCTCACCTGCTTCAAATGTGATCACGGGTATGTTAAATGCTTCAGCAGCTGCTCGTAATGAGCCATCGCGCAAGCTTGCATCAACCACAACTGGCGAGCCAAATGCCATCGCCATTTCTTTTGCTAATGGATTATCAAGGTTCGCACGGATTTGTGGCAGGTTAGTACGGTAAATTGCAGCTGTATGCAAATCAACAACATGGGTTGCACGACGTACCACTTGATTAAAGTATTGGTAAGCCATACGACCAGCAATTGAGCCTCGCTCTGAACCAGGGAAACAGCGGTTTAAATCACGGCGATCCGGTAGATAACGTGATTTGTGAATAAAGCCGAAAACGTTCACAACAGGAACCGCAATGATAGTACCGTGTAGTTTGTTTAAATCGATTTTATCAATGACTTGGCGAACTACTTCAATACCATTTAATTCATCACCATGAATTGCGGCATTGATCAGTAATACTGGACCTGGGTGTTTACCATGCAGAATATCGACAGATACTGAAAGTGGTGAATGCGTATAAAGACGCGCGATTTCTAATTCACAATTAACATGTTTGCCTGCCTCAATAGTAAGGCCTGCAAATTCAAACGGAGGCGTTTTCTTAGCCATAGATATTTCCTGTATTCGGTAGTCTATATAAAAGTAGAAAGGATGTTGGATGCCGATAACACAAGCAGGTCAATCATGGCGCATACAATGGCAAAAAGAATAAGCGGAAATTGAATTTATAAATAGATAATTTGATCACACT
>NZ_SSMG01000408.1 GCF_009873615.1 Photobacterium lucens | reverse complement strand
ACTGTTTGTGTAGCTTTTTATTGATAGTGGGATGTTATTTTTGATCTAAATCAAAATGAATAGTTATTCGATTAATTGGGTTGGTTATAGTTTTTTACTTTGTAATGTTGCTTTTGTGTAAAATTTTTGACAGATTGATAGGCGAGCATGCTGATAGCTGATTATGCTGGCATGGAAAGGATTCAAGTTTTTATATTGGCAGGAGCCTGCCAAGCAATTGGGGTCAGTCATGGCTTTACTAGAAGTAAAAAACCTTCGGATAGAATATCCATCCCGTCACGGTATACACGCTGCGGTTAAATCACTGTCGTTTTCTATTGAGCGTGGTGAAATTGTGGGTGTGGTGGGTGAATCTGGTGCAGGTAAATCAACGGTAGGTAATGCCGTTATTGATCTGCTGAGTCCTCCAGGGCAAATCGCCAGTGGTGATGTGTATCTTGATGGAACCAAAATTTCTGGGTTAACGCCGGAGCAAATGCGTCAGGTACGTGGTGCCAAAATTGGATTTATTTTCCAAGATCCGATGACGTCGCTAAACCCACTCTTTACGGTGGAACAACAGCTTACGGAAACTATCGTGACTAACTTAAAAGTCACTCAGCAAGAAGCGTACAAGCGTGCGTTAACCTTGATGGAGCAGGTAGGTATCCCACAACCTGAACTGCGTATTAAACAGTATCCACACCAATTTTCTGGTGGTATGCGCCAACGTGTGGTGATTGCGATTGCACTTGCTGGAGAGCCGGATCTCATCATTGCCGATGAGCCAACGACAGCACTGGATGTGTCGATTCAAGATCAGATCTTAACCCTTATCCGTGATTTATGTGTGCAGAAGAACGTCGGCTGTATGTTGGTGACGCACGATATGGGCGTGGTGTCGAATGTGACAGATCGTGTTGCGGTGATGTATCGCGGCGATCTGGTGGAGTTTGGTACAACCGAGCAAGTGCTTAACCGCCCAGAGCATCCATATACTCAAAGTTTGATCTCTGCAGTTCCGCGTTCTGATATTAAATTAAAGCGTTTCCCACTCGTTAGTTACATCGAAAAAGCAGAAGAAACACCACCACTGGATGTGAAAAATCACTGGTTGGGTCAACGCCAAGAGCAGCGTGATTATTCTGGTGCGTTGTTAAATGTAGAAAATGTAAGCCTACGTTTTATCACTAAAGATTCGCTATTTGAAAGCCGTCGTGAATATGTGCAAGCCAACAATAATGTGAGCTTTCAAGTCTTTGAAGGGGAAACTTTTGGTCTGGTAGGAGAGTCTGGTTCTGGTAAATCGACCATTGCTCGCGTGATCGCAGGTTTATATCCGCCGAATGAAGGCAAAGTGACGTTTGAAGGTATTGATTTAACCTCGCTGAAGAGTGAGTCCGAGCGTCGTCCATTGCGTCGTCAAATGCAGATGGTATTCCAAAATCCGTATACGTCGATGAACCCAAGGATGCGCATTTTCGACATTATCGCTGAGCCTATTCGCTTCCACAAACTGACCGAGAACGAAGCGCAGACACGCCAAATCGTACATGACTTATTGGATCATGTCGGTTTAGGACGTGCCGCTGGGGTGAAATATCCTCACGAGTTTTCTGGTGGTCAGCGTCAACGTATTTCTATTGCCCGCGCGTTGGCAACACGTCCTCGTCTGCTGATTTGTGATGAGCCAACTTCTGCACTCGATGTATCAGTACAGGCTCAAATCCTGAACTTGCTAAAAGATCTGCAAGATGAGCTCAACCTTACCATGTTGTTTATTAGCCACGATTTGCCAGTGATCCGCCAAATGTGTGATCGCATTGGGGTGATGCAAAAGGGCACCTTGTTAGAAGTGGCACCAACCGAGCAGTTATTTACCTCGCCACAACATGCGTACAGCCAACACTTAATTTCACTAATGCCTGAGTTTAAGGGAATTAGTCAAAATGGATTAAAAAGCGCTTAATCCGTCTTCACAAACAACTCGCGGGAGAGGTCCCGTGCATAAAGGAGTTATGCAATGAAAACCATCAAGAGCAAATTAGCCGTAGCATTAATGGCCGCGGGTTTAAGTTTTAGTGCAACAGCGGCTGAGATCAAACTAGGTTATGCATCAGATCCTGTTTCACTTGACCCTCATGAGCAACTATCAGGTGGTACGCTACAGCTTTCTCATATGGTCTTCGATCCTCTTGTGCGTTTTACACAAGACATGGAATTTGAGCCACGCCTAGCACAAAGCTGGGAGCGTATTGATGATCACACCTTCCGTTTCAAATTACGCCAAGGGGTGAAATTCCATTCTGGTAACCCTCTAACTGCAGACGATGTGGTGTGGACGTTTAATCGTCTGCAAGACTCTGCTGACTTTAAAAAGATCTTCGCTCCGTATGCGGAAATGAAGAAAGTGGATGACTACACGGTTGATCTGATCTCAAAAGGGACTTATCCACTGGTGCTGCAAACTGCGACTTACATTTTCCCAATGGACAGCAAATTCTACAGCGGTAAAACAGCAGACGGTAAAGACAAGGCAGAAATTGCGAAACACGGTAACTCATTTGCATCGACGAACCTTTCTGGTACTGGTCCGTTTATCGTCACCGAGCGTGAGCAAGGGGTAAAGGTTGAGTTTACTCGTAACGCTGATTACTGGGACAAAGCATCAAAAGGTAACGTTGATAAGTTAACGCTGCTGCCAATCAAAGAAGATGCGACACGTCTAGCTGCCTTGCTATCAGGCGGTGTCGATATGATTGACCATGTCGCACCAAACGATCATGAGCGTTTGAAAGAAGCCGATGGTGTTGAGCTGGTGACGCAGCCGGGTACCCGTATCATTACCTTCCAAATGAACCAAAACAGTAATGAAGCACTGAAAGATGTGCGAGTGCGCCAAGCGATTGTTCATGCAATCAATAACGAAGGCATCGTGAAGAAAATTATGAAAGGTTTTGCAACCACTGCGGGTCAACAAAGCCCTGCGGGTTACCAAGGTCATGATGAAAGCCTAGTGCCACGTTATGACGTGAAGAAAGCGAAAGCCTTAATGAAAGAAGCGGGTTATGCCGATGGCTTTACCCTAACCATGCTAGCGCCAAACAACCGTTATGTGAACGATGCCAAAGTGGCACAAGCAGTAGCGGCAATGCTATCGAAGATTGGTATTAAGGTTGATCTTAAGACCATGCCAAAAGCGCAATACTGGCCTGAGTTTGATAAGTGTGCGGCAGATATGCTGATGATTGGTTGGCACGCTGATACCGAAGATTCAGCCAACATGACTGAGTTCTTAACCATGACGCGTAACGAAGAAACGGGTCAAGGTCAGTACAACTGTGGTTTTTACTCAAACCCAGAAGTCGACAAGTTAGTGGAGGCAGCGAACGTAGAAACGGATCCTGCGAAACGTAAAGCAATGCTACAAAAAGTGGAAGCGACGCTTTATAACGAAGCGGCATTTGTTCCTCTACATTGGCAGAGCCTGTCATGGGGTGCACGTTCCAACGTTCACGCTGCTGATATTGTAAACCCAATGGAAATGCCTTACTTCGGCGATCTTGTGGTTGATGAGAAGTAAGTAAAGCGATAGCGAAAGCAACAGTGCCGGAGCTTGCTCCGGCACTTTTTCAGGAAGAAAGAGAAGGGGCAGGGAATGTTTACGTTTCTGGTCAAGCGCCTGTATCAGGCACTGATAGTGATGTTTGTGATCAGTTTGGTGGCATTTGCCATCCAAGATAACCTTGGCGACCCATTACGTGAGTTGGTGGGGCAATCTGTATCAGAAGCTGAACGACAACAATTACGTGATGATTTAGGACTTAACGATCCGTTTATCACCAAATATAGCCGATTTTTATCTAATGCTGTGCAAGGCGATTTAGGTACGTCTTACACATTTAAAAAGCCCGCCACTGAGGTGATTTTAGACAAACTCGTGGCAACGCTTGAGCTGGTCTTTGGCGCCACTATGATCATTATTGTGGTCTCCATTCCGCTTGGGGTTTATTCCGCCATTCATCCCAATAGTGTGTTCACCAAAGCCATAATGGCGTTCAGTAGTATCGGGATCTCTATTCCTGTTTTTCTTACCGCGATTATGCTGATGTATATCTTCTCCATTGAATTAGGCTGGTTGCCGTCATTTGGGCGTGGTGAGACTGCCAATTACTTCGGTTGGGATTCAGGTTATTTCACTGTTGATGGTTTGAAGCACTTAGTCCTGCCATGTGTGGCGTTAGCGTCTATTATGCTGCCGCTATTTATTCGCTTAGTGCGCTCTGAAATGCTCGAAGTATTGAGCTCGGAATACATCAAGTTTGCTAAAGCCAAAGGCTTACCGATGAAAAAGGTGTATTACCAACATGCACTGAAGAACACCATGCTGCCTGTATTAACCGTTGGCGGGGTGCAGATCGGTACCATGATTGCCTACACCATTTTGACCGAAAGTGTTTTCCAATGGCCGGGTACCGGACTGCTATTTTTAGATGCGATTAACCGTGTTGATACCCCATTAATTACAGCTTACGTGATTTTTGTAGGACTGATTTTCGTTGTAACTAATACCATTGTTGATTTGCTCTATGGATTGGTTAACCCGACTGTAAACCTGACTGGCAAGGGAGAGTAAGTCATGAGTAATACACTAGCTGCGCCAAGCCGTTGGGAGCGCTTTAAAAACTCCGATTTCCTGTATTATTTTAAGAAAGACAAGGTAGCGATGGTTTGTTTCGCAGTCTTTCTAAGTTTTGCTACGGCGGCATTATTTGCGCCATTTATTGCACCGACTAACCCTTATGATCTGTCGTCAATTGATATTATGGATTCAGAATTGCCGCCTTCTTGGATGGAAGACGGTGATGAAAACTTTCTGCTAGGTACTGACGATCAAGGGCGTGATATTTTCTCCACCATTCT
The DNA here is from genome assembly GCF_009873615.1 of Photobacterium lucens. GTDB lineage: Bacteria > Pseudomonadota > Gammaproteobacteria > Enterobacterales > Vibrionaceae > Photobacterium > Photobacterium lucens. Next base: position 3,900 of record NZ_SSMG01000408.1, on the reverse strand, counting down.
GTACGGTGCTCGCTTATCACTAACCATTGGTTTGCTGGCCGTTGCACTGCAGATGACGTTAGGTATCGTGATTGGTTTAACCGCAGGTTACTTCGGTGGACGCGTTGATAGCTTCTTAATGCGTGTGGCTGATGTGCAGTTATCGTTCTCAACCATGATGGTGGCGATCATTGTTTCAGCGATTTTCAGAACAGCACTAGGGGCTGAAACCTATGCGCAATATGCCGTGATCATGCTGGTGGTGATCATTGGTATTGCAGAGTGGCCACAGTATGCGCGTACCGTTCGTGCCTCAGTACTGGCGGAGAAGAAAAAAGAGTATGTTGAAGCGGCAAAAGTCATGGGCTTTAGAGCGCCACGTATTATGTTCCGTCATATTCTGCCGAACTGCTTATCACCTATTCTCGTTATTTCAACGGTGCAGGTGGCGAATGCCATTATGTCAGAAGCGGCACTGTCATTCTTAGGTTTAGGTTTACCGGTAGATCAGCCATCACTGGGCTCGCTTATCAGCATCGGCTTTAAATACATTTTCTCAGGTCAATGGTGGATCACCGCATTCCCTGGCATTGTGCTGGTGGTATTGGTACTGGTGATTAATTTATTAGGTGACTGGCTACGAGATGTGTTTAACCCGAAAATCTATAAAGGTTAATAGCTGATATAGAGAGTAAAAAGGCGACCAATGGTCGCCTTTATTTATTTTCTATTGCTGTTAGTTGCTTGATGCTTTCCACTTTGTAAGTAGATCTTTTGCTAGTGCTTCGTTAGCGACAAACATACCAAACATGTTTTTAACTGTGCTGTCTTCTGTGATCAGTAAGTTGCGATCTTTAGCGATAATCTTAAAGTTCATATCGTTGTCGCCTTCAGGGAAGTCGATAAATAGATTTTCACCTTGGATTGCCCAGCTAAGCTCCATTGATTCATCAGCTTCTTCAATCGTCACTTTATCAGCATTAAAGTGCATTTTTGCCATCATTGGATCTGGATTATGGCTTGTTGAATCGTCAGCAATGTAGAAGAACGTCTTATTGGCAAATGTTTCAGCGTAAACGGCTTCTTTATCGCGCAGATCTTTCTTACTCCACAGGATTAAATCACCGTCATTTTGTGGTACGGCTAATGATACGTCATGAGTCATGTAGATGAAGGTATCTGCTTCACCATCAGAGACAATAGCATCACCATTGATAGTAAATTCACCTGTCGATGTTTTACCTGTATTGTAGCGTGTCATTTCTAGTGTGTTAGCAGAAATAACTTTTGCGTAATCAATACCTTCTTCGGTAGCGTATGCTTTATTTAAGCTTACTGCCCACATTTCTTCGTCAACAGCAAAGTAGCTTGCCGTGGTGTAAATTTCTTTACTTACCGCTTGGCCTTTTTCATCAAACTCAATGTTGATGTTGTTCAGATCTTCTTTGTTATTAATTTTATCATCTAAGATCTTGCTGATGTCTGCAGTTGTTTTAACGAGTTTATCAGCATTGATAGCAGCGATGGTGGTTGGGAGTGTTGTTGTAATTGAACGTGCGATCGCATGCACTTTTTGTGCATTTTCGTCATTTTCTTTTTGTGCAACATAATCACCAGCAATGGTGTTGAGTGGCAGATTTAGCTCGCTAGCCAGTGCTTCTAATGTGATGTTTTTTGTGTGTGCCATTGTAGTAAAAGGCGTTACAGAAATCGTTTTATTTTCAGCGTTATCGCTTGCAGAAACGATGTATTGGAAGTCGTTGCCTAACTTACCACTCTTATCTGAGTCACTTGTAACCGATGCTTTTGCAGATACGATGATGTTGAATTTAGCGTCTGCTTTGCTAATTTTTGCTTCACCGTTTTTGTCTGTTTTAACCGTTAACTTTTCATCTGTATCACAAGCATTATTGTTGTTGCGATCAATACAAATTTCAGCATTTGCTAGGTAACCGTCGATAGCTTTGATGGTGATTGCGCTATTATCCGGTGTAGGAGTACCCGTCTCAGGAGATGGTTTTTCAATCTCTGGTTGTGTAGTTGTCGAAGAAGAATCGTCGTTACAGCCAGTAAGAGTTAGCGTAGCAATAAGGGATGCTGCAACAAGAGACAGTTTAAATTGCATTTTACTAATATCATTAAACAATATGCATATTAAGTTGAGGTCTAATTACACCCATAAAAAACAAGTGGTTAGGTGGTGTTTGGCGGCATATTATCGAGAGGAAAGATAAAAGCAATTGCAATAATCTGCTTATACCTTGGGTGAATGTTAAATTTTATAAAATGTGATAGTGCTAACGAAAATCAGCTATACGGTATAATTGAAAAGTTTGATCTTAATTCAATATTTAGACGAAAAAAAGGCGACCAATGGTCGCCTTTTTGTTTGTACCTTTGCTTAAAACAGTAGGTGTGCCATGCCTGCAATTACAGGTAAGGTCACCAGTGTACGTAGGATGAAAATTACAAATAGCTCCCACGCTTTAACCGGTACTTTACTACCGATAAGTAGGGCACCAATTTCAGACATGTAAATAAGCTGAGTGACTGACATTGCTGCGATGATGAAACGGGTCATGTCACTTTCAATGGTTGATGCCAAAATAGATGGCAAGAACATATCTGCAAAACCTACCACAATCGTCTTTGATGCTGCTTCCGCTTCAGGAATGTGCAGTAATTCTAAGAACGGAATAAATGGCATACCAAGGTAATCAAACAATGGTGTGTTCTCTGCAATCACCAGCGCAATAGTACCAATCGCCATGACAACAGGTAGTACGCCAAACACCATATCTACAGCGTTTTTCACGCCATCTAATGCAATCGCAGGAATACTTTTAACTTCAGCCGCTTTCTTTAACGCTTGTTCTAAACCGTAAGAAATAACGTTGTGACCTTGCGGTACGCTTTCATCGTGTTTGCTCTCTTTTGTACCATCAATGTAGATATCTTTCTTACGTGATAACGGTGGTAGACGAGGCACAATGATAGCGGCGACTAAACCTGCTAAACACACGGTTAAGTAGAACGGTACAAACATGTGCTCTAGGTTAACTTGCGCAATCACAACCAAGCTAAATGTGATAGAGACAGCAGAGAAAGTGGTACCAATGATCGCCGCTTCTCGTTGAGTGTACATACCTGATTCGTACTGTTTACTGGTCAATAGCACACCTACCGAGCCATCACCTAACCATGATGCAATACAGTTAACTGATGAGCGGCCTGGAAGACCAAAAATAGGGCGCATGATGCGAGTAAACAGAGTGCCGAAAAATTCCAGCAAACCAAAATTCAGCAGTAGTGGCAGTAGTAGACCTGCAAAAATAAAGACGGAGAACAGAACAGGTAGCAGATCGTTTAATACCAAACCACCGGTAGCGTCAGTGCGGAACATCTCAGGGCCGACATTAAAGTAAGCCATTACAGCAAAAATAGCGCCAAGCTGTTGCACGATAAACCACATTGGTGATGGGTTGAGTAAGCCATTTAAAAAACCGTTACGAGTAATAAAACCTGGCTTAAACACTTTAGTGATGATCGACATGATAGCTGTAAAGCTGATCACGCCCGTCACAATAGATGTCAGTGAATTTTCGAACTGAGCTTGAATGGTTTTCGCTAAAACAGCGATAGGGATTGTAATGTCACCATTGAAATTAATTGGTGCCATAAATAGGAACACACCAATTAAGGATGGGATCAGGAACATAAGCCAATTGTTAATTGGGCTTTTTGGTGGTGCTGCTGCTTGTTCTTGCATCTCGATTTACAACCTACTGATAGAAACTGCCGAATAAATGGGGGAATCCCATAGGTATGATAAGAATAACTATTCACTAGTTTTTCATATTTAAGGAGAGAGAGATTACATTTTTTGATCTAAACATGGAATAGATAGCTAGTAAAAAATGG
>NZ_SSMG01000407.1 GCF_009873615.1 Photobacterium lucens | reverse complement strand
TCGAGTCCCGTCCGCTCCGCCACTTTATTTGAGACCTCAGCAGAAATGCTGGGGTCTTTTCGTATATAGAATAAACTCGCGTCCCGCTTGAACGCAAGCCCGGATTAGGCGTCCCCACCGTTCCGCCACTTATTAAGAAGCCTCGCTAGAAATAGCGGGGCTTTTTTACGTTTTAAATAAGTTAAATCTATTTGAATGCGACTACAGCCGTTCTGTCACTTATAAAAACTTCAGTAGAAAGCCTGGTGTTATATGCAAATGAGTTATAGATAAACAAAAGCCCTACTATGGCTAGCAGGGCTTGGAATGCGCTGAGTTAACTTTTAAAATTAGATAACAACTTCACCATCTTTAACTGGTAGCGTCTTGCCTGTTGGTTTCTTGTCCATACGAATGGTATCTTCGTCATCACCTATCTTGTAAGTCACATCGTAACCAATGGTTTTTTCTACTTTTGAATTCTCAGTGTGACAACGTTTTTCCATTGTCGTCGTTGTGTTATTTGCTTGCATCTTTCCTTGCACAACATTACCAGCAGCACCGCCAGCAACAGCACCAGCAACAGTTGCAACTTTCTTACCATTACCACCACCAACTTGGTGACCTAATACGCCACCTGCGACGGCACCGACAACTGTACCTAAGATTTTGTTTTCGTCCTTAGGAGCGGCTTTATGGGTTACAGCAACTTGTTCACACACTTCATGTGGTTCTGTTACTGTTTTTGTTACTGCTTCAACAGATAAAATGTGTGCGACTGTTGGCTCTTTTGCATGTGAATCTTCATTACAGCCAGTTAGTGATACGCTTGATAACGCAACAAGTGCACTTAACCCTAAAACCATGTTCTTTTTCATAATGCTCTCCTAAATGTCTTGGGCTCTATTTTCCTTATAAGTTCCTTTTTTATGACAGGGTTTTGTAAGATAAATGTAAGTTAATAGTAAAAATGTGAATGTATTTATGGTTATTGATTATAAATATTGATGATTTGGGTTGTTCGCTTTTCGTTAAAGCAAAGGAGAATATAAAAAACTTAAATTGATTAACTAAGCGTCAATTGTGTGAAGAGAGAGGCATAAAATAGCATCGCACTTTACACTCTATTGGCGTGTTGTCATGAATACTTCAACGAAAACTCCCCTTACTGAGCAAGTAACAGGCGTTATTAAGCAGAACTGGAATATTTTCTTTTTAGCTATTTTAATTGTGAGCATGGGACAATTAAGCTTAGGGCTTGTTTTTCCACTGTTGCCTTGGATACAAAAATACTTCGCTATTAATCAAACACTTACTGAAAGCCTCGTCGTTAGTTATTTGATTGGATATGGTCCATCTCAACTATTTTATGGTCCGCTTTCTTATGTTTATGGTAGGCGACGCGTACTATTAATCGGCTTATTCCTGTCTATTTTAGGTTTAGGCTTGCTGTTGTATTTTCACGATTGTTTTTATCTTTTAGTACTCGCACGCTTTATTCAAGGGATTGGTGGAGGCTGTGAATCTGTTATAGCTAGAGCGATGTTACATGATAGCTATAAGAATAAATTTTTCTTATCAGCCATGACGGGGTTATCGATAGTTTCAGCTTTTACACCGATATTTTCTCCGATTGTTGGTGGGTTGGTGAATCACCACTTTGGTTGGTTAGCGGTTTTTATTGGTTTATTTATCTATACCGTTTTAGGGTATTTGGTATTAGTGTTTTATTTACCGGAAACCTTACCTAAATTACGCACTTCTATTCCCATTATCCCGATATTTCATTACTACTATGCGTTATTAAAAGATCGTTACTTCCTTTCTTATACGGTTATTGGTTGGATTAATTGGGCATTAGTTATTTTTTCAGGATCACTTGCCCCGTTTGTTTTAGAAAACCAATTACACCTGACTTCAGAAAACTACGCTTATTGGTCAATTGTGCCTGCGATAGCTTTTCTTTTTGCTAGCTGGCTGTGTTTTATTTTAAGGAAGTCTTACGGTACTCACCATATTGTATTTATTGCCCCTCTGATTCAATTAACCGTGGTAGGTATATTTATATTATTGCCGCTGACATTATTTACGGCGACATTCGGTTTTATTGGAATAGCGATTGCACAAGCGCTGATCTACCCATGCTCTCAATCGTTGTTACTTGTTCCTTATAGTAATAAGTTTGGTACGGTGAGTGCGTTATCAGGCGCAGGACAAATGGTATTTGCGGCGATCTTTATTTTTATTGCTTGGCAAGTGCATTTAGATAATGTGTATGCGTTAGCGATGATTGTTTTTATTACGGCAATATCAGGGTTAGCACTCGCCATGACTGGGAAAAAGAGCGTAGCGAGTGCCTCGCTTGAAAATGAATAGCGCTACTTTAAGAGTAAACAACGAGGGAAGGTGATCTTCTTAATTACAATATACATACGCAGCGCAATAATAAAGCCAATACTGGTGAGTGTTGCTACGTCTGAATTGATGTGATGCTGGGTTTGTAGAATATATAAATAACAGCCAATAATGACTGGGCTGGCGTAGAATTCAGTATTGTTAAACATGGTTGGACGGTTAGTTAAAATATCACGCAATACGCCACCAAATACCGCCGTGATCATCCCCATGGTGATCGCAACATAAGGCGCATAATGCTGAGCGGTTAGATCTTTGGTGACTAACACTGAGAACATGGAAATACCTACAGCATCAAGTACGACGATCAGACGCTCTGCTTTGATCCGGCGTAAATGTGAAGCTAGAAAGAAGCCTACAAATGAGCTGATCAATGCTGTCCAAAAATATGAGGGATCTCGGATCCAAAATACTTGGTTAGTTGAAAGAATCACATCCCGAACAGTACCGCCACCGAGTGCGGTTACCCAGCCAATCACCATGATACTGACAATGTCTTTGCCTTTGTTAGACTCACTGATCACAGCACTCAATGCAAAGGCAATAATGCAGATAATTTCGATAGTGTGAATAAACATAGTGAGCCTATACGATCAAGGAGATGGGTATAAATCTAGCATGTAAAAAAGGATAGGCGAGGAGCAAAAATGGGCTTAGTGTTTGCAAAAATAAAAAGGCCGGAGTTAACCGGCCTTTAGCGTTTCTTAGTGCGTTAATTAACGACCACTATGATCAAATGTCTGCACATCTTTTTCTTCACACACTGCTTGTGGGTGAGCGTTTAGAAAATCGATAGAACGTTTGAAGTCAGCGATGAGCAAGTTAGCAAGGTCAATGGTTAAACCTTGTTTTACTAAGATACGTTGAACCACAATATCTTGTGCATTCGCAGGTAAGCTGTAAGCCGGTACTAACCAACCACGGGTACGTAGACGATCAGCTAAGTCATATAAGCTAAACGGTACGTCAGCATTGGCTTTTAAACGCCAAGAAATCGCTGGAATACCTTTTTCACGGTTACCATCAAAGAGGAACTCGAAGAGATCAAATTTGCTGAGTTCTTTCACTAGGTACTCACAGACGTTATAGCTGTTATCGTGAATACGTTTGTAGCCTTCATAACCTAAGCGAAGGAAGTTGTAGTATTGCGCAATGATTTGTCCTGCTGGACGAGAGAAGTTCAAGGCGAAGGTTGGCATATCACCACCTAAGTAGTTGACATGGAATACTAAACCTTCTGGTAGATCTTCTTTATTACGCCATACAACCCAACCACAACCCAGTGGGGCTAAACCAAATTTATGGCCTGAAGTACTGATTGATTTAACACGTGGTAAGCGGAAATCCCAAGGTTCAATGTCTGGAGCACAGAACGGTGCTAACATTGCACCACTTGCACCATCGACGTGGATATCAATTGAGTTACCAGTATCATGCTCGTAAGTATCTAGCGCATCAGATAATGGTTTTACTGTTTCGTATAAACCAGTAAAGGTTTGACCGAAGGTTGGTACTACCATGATGGTGTTAGCATCGACAAGCTCTAACATGTCTTCAGGGGTCATGTAGTAATGACCATCCGCCATTTTTGTTTCACGCATCTCAATGTCCCAGTAGCGGGCAAATTTTTCCCAACAGACTTGGACAGGACCACAAACCATGTTTGGTTTATCGGTTGGTTGACCTAGCGCACGACGCTTTTCACGCCAACGCCATAGCGCCGCCAAACCACCTAACATGCAGGCTTCACTTGAACCTGTGGTTGAGGTACCGACGGTAGTGGCTGATTCTGGTGAATTCCATAAATCCGCTAACATATGAACACAACGGCCTTCAATTTCAGCAGACTGAGGGTATTCATCTTTATCAATCATGTTTTTATCAATGGAAAGATCCATTAATTTATGCACTTCATCTTCTTCCCAAGTTTGGCAGAAGGTCGCGAGGTTTTGACGCGCATTACCATCAAGGTAAAGCTCATCACGGATCATTTGATAGATCACGTTAGGTGCTTGTTCGTGCTGTGGTAGCTTAGTAGTTGCCGCAACGTTGTTGATAGTGTCTGAGCCAAAGATTGGATCATTCTCGTTTTGACGATTTACTTCATGAAGAGCCATAATTTTCTTCCTACCTTAGTGTTGCTTGCTATTAAACAAGTTCCAACCCATTGTTTGAGCGACATGTTTAATCATTAATTGTCCACGTACGCTATTACCAAATTGGTCTAGACGTGGGGAGAATGCAGCGAGTGCACCTACATTTGGAATGATGGTCAGTAAGCCACCACCGACGCCACTTTTACCCGGCAAACCGACGTCATAAGCCCAGTCGCCAGAGGTGTCGTAAAGTCCTTCCATCATCATTTCCGCTAAAATATGTGCGGCATTTTCAGGACTAACGATTTGCTGCCCAGAGACAGGATTTTTGCCTCCGTTAGCAAAAGTGGCACCTACCGTTGCGAGTTCAACAGTATTAAATAGCGTTGAACATTGACGGGTGTATACATCGCACGCTTCAAGCGGATCTGAGTAAATACGATTAGAGGATTCCAGTAGCAATGCCATAGCACGGTTATGTGCATTGGTGGTTTGCTCTGACTGGTTAACATCCTCTGATAGCTCAATATCAGCAGCGGCAAGGGCGGATTGAAACGCCAGAATTTTTTGCCAGCGTTGCTCTTTACCATCCGCTTCAATTAAGCTCACGGTCGCCATTGCCCCTGCGTTGACGAGTGGGGTTAATGGTTTGTCGTCATGAAGCTCAAGCGCCATCACAGAGTTAAATGGCAGGCCCGTTGGATCAGCACCAATTTTACTGTGAACAGCATCAGCACCTGATTGTTCCAGCGCTAAACCTAATGTCATGATTTTTGAAATTGACTCAATGGCATATTTGTAGTCAACATCTTGGATTTTGATGACTTCGCCTGTGACTGAGACAAAAGCCAACCCACATAACTCTGATGGAACCGATGCTAGGAACGGGATGTAAGAAGCATTAGCGCCATCTTTGTTGTCTTTATGCAAATCAAATGCTTGTTGCATAACGGCAGCGACATCTTTTTTACAACACGACATATTCATCTCCTTATTGATTCAATGTGTGAGTAACTTTGTCTGATGGGTTAATAACACCTGGATGAACGTTTTCAATTTCCCAAGTGAATGGCGCAAAGTCTGTAACCGCTGGATCTTTCCAGTGTGGTTTGCGGGCTTTGTAAATAAATAGCGGAACAGAGACAAAGATGATGGTTAGCACCACTAAGATACCGACGTATTCTTCTGGGCTACCGACAGAGATCTGACCCGGTGGAATGAATGAGAATAGGAATGCAGTTAAAGAGCCCACAAAACCTAGACCACCAATGAACCACATACCGCCGTTACCACCAGGGATTTTGAACGCACGAGGGCGATTAGGTTGGCTGTAACGTAAGTGAATCGCAGCTGCAAACATCAGTAGGTACATCACAAGATATAGGATCACGGTGAGCTGACTTAAGATTTGATAAGCCGCTTGCACTGATGGTAATACTACGAAAACAACAGATAGCGCGGTAACAAGTAGACCTTGCATCAACATGATGTGTGATGCCATACCGTGTTTATTGGTGTATTGCCAAAAACGAGGTAAGTAACCGCCTTTCGCTACGACAAGTAGACCTGAAGATGGACCTGCAACCCAGCCTACAACACCCGCTAATACACCGAGAGCTAAACATGCTGCCATAATAGGTGCAGCCCAGCTAATGCCAGCCCATGCAAACATGTCATCGTAAGTGACAAGTAAGCTTTGAGTTAAGCTGATGTCTTTTTGAGGAATAACAAAGGCAATTGCAAGTGTACCGAGTACGAATACACACACGGTACCAATGGCTGCAATAGCAATCGCAATAGGGTAGTTACGAGGCGCATCATCAACTTCCTTAACGTGAATAGCGTTCATCTCCATACCGGCATAGAACAAGAAGATGCTGGCAGCGAGAACAACATTATTAAAGTTAGAGAAGTCAGGGATTAACTTATCCCAGCCTAATTGGATTTGTGGAGTATTGCCGGCAAAGAAGTAAGAAAAGCCTAAGACAATTAAGACGATACCAGGGATCACAGTACCGATTAAGCCACCCCATTTAGCAACTTTAGAGAAGGCTTCTGTCCCGTGTAAGGCAATGAAAGTCGCTATCCAGTAAATAGCTAACACAATTGCTAGTACAAAGAATTTATTTTCTGAAAGGGCTTGGTCAAATGAGTGGTTTGGACCCATAAAGGCAAGCGACACTGAGCCAAATGTTAATGCGGTTGGGAACCACACTGTCACTTCAATCCATAACATAAACATGGCAACTAATGCCATTTTTGGACCAAAAGCTTCACCTACCCAGCGGAAGATACCGCCTTTTTCAGACCAACCTGTTGCAAGCTCTGCTGCAACCAGTGATACCGGAATAAGAAAAACCACAGCGGCAAAAATGTAATAAAAGATCGAACTTAAACCATATTCCGCTTCTGCTGGAAGACCACGTAAACTGACCACGGCAACAATGTTTAACATTGCCAAGGCGAATACGCCAATTCTCCCTTTTTTAATCGTGTCTGTACTAGCCATATTGACCTACTTTTATTA
>NZ_SSMG01000406.1 GCF_009873615.1 Photobacterium lucens | reverse complement strand
TTTTTATTAGTGTGAGCAAAAGCGTAAAAAGACTTTTTTTGCTTGTCAGTGATGTTCGATAAATGGTAATGATCTGCGCGAATTTCTATCTCATTTTATTTTTTTCGATTTTGAACCGTTAATGCTGGCTGAGAGAGTGCTAGTATATGCTTTTAAATCAGTCTGTTATTTGATAGTCGATAAGATAAAAATTGTGCTATACATTTTATTAACAATTGAAGAAGGTGCAACCAAATAGACGGATTTCGTTAAAAAGCAGTTGACCTTCTTGTATTCTAGCCCAATATGTAAATAGAATTTTACGTAGCTACAATGCAATTTGTCATTGCAAAAATGTTTGATTACGAAAAAGATCACTGGCAATCATATTAATTCACTGTTCCTATTTTTATGATTAGTGACTTAATGAGATTGGTCGAATGTTGCTGGTTACAATGTAAAGCAGTGGCAGTTTTTTATTTTTATATTCTAGCGAGCACGAGGACGTAATAGAGTCATTATGGGTAAATCTCTCGTTATCGTGGAGTCCCCAGCCAAGGCTAAAACGATTAATAAGTACTTGGGTAAGGATTTCATTGTTAAGTCAAGTGTTGGTCACGTCCGTGATTTGCCAACAGGTTCGCGTTCAGGCACTACTGGCAAGAAGGCCGCGGCAACATCGACCAAAGGGTTGAGTGCCGAAGAGAAAGCACGCATTAAACATGAGAAAGACCGTAAAGCACTGATCGGAAAAATGGGTGTTGACCCATATAACGATTGGAATGCGCATTACGAAGTGCTTCCAGGTAAAGAAAAAGTCGTTAGCGAATTACAAAAACTAGCAGCAGACGCTGACTATGTTTATCTCGCAACCGATTTGGACCGCGAAGGGGAAGCTATTGCGTGGCACCTTCGTGAGATCATCGGTGGCGATGATGCACGCTATAAGCGCGTTGTGTTCAACGAAATTACAAAGAATGCGATTCAACAAGCGTTTGAAGAGCCAGGTGAACTGAATATTGATGGTGTAAACGCTCAGCAAGCACGTCGTTTCCTAGACCGCGTTGTGGGCTTTATGGTGTCACCATTGCTATGGAAAAAAGTTGCGCGTGGTTTATCTGCAGGTCGTGTTCAGTCTGTTGCGGTGAAATTGATCGTAGAGCGTGAGCGCGAAATCAATGCGTTTGATCCTGAAGAGTTTTGGGACATTCACGCCGATACCTTAACCGTGGGCAAAGATACACTACGTTTAATGGTGGCACAGCAAGCAGGTAAAGCTTTCCGCCCAGTTAACGAAGCGGACACCATGGCTGCAAAAGCGTTACTTGAAAAAGCAGCGTATGAAGTGATTGAGCGTGAAGATCGCCCAACCAGTAGCAAGCCATCAGCACCCTACATTACATCAACACTGCAACAGGCGGCGAGTACGCGCCTAGGTTACGGTGTTAAACGTACAATGGGCCTAGCGCAACGCCTATACGAAGCGGGTTACATTACCTACATGCGTACAGACTCAACCAACCTTTCAAAAGAAGCGGTTGAATCAGCACGTGATTTTATTTCAAGTGAGTATGGCAATGAATACTTACCTGAAAAAGCGAACGTATACGGCAGCAAACAAAATGCCCAAGAAGCTCACGAAGCGATTCGTCCTTCTAATGTAGAAGTAAAAGCAGAAAACCTTGAAGGTATGGAAGCAGACGCAGTTAAGCTATATGACTTAATTTGGCGTCAGTTCGTATCTTGTCAAATGGTGCCTGCGAAATATGATTCAAGCACGATTACGGTGAAAGCGGGTGACTTTAGCCTAAAAGCGAAAGGTCGTACTCTACGTTTTGCTGGTTGGACACTAGTACAGCGTCCATCTGGTAAAAATGAAGACACAACGCTGCCTATGGTTAACGTAGGCGACGTATTGAAGCTAGAACAACTTGAGCCTAAGCAACACTTTACTAAGCCGCCAGCGCGCTTTACAGAAGCAGCATTGGTTAAAGAGTTAGAGAAGCGTGGTATTGGTCGTCCATCAACGTACGCATCAATCATTTCTACAATTCAAGATCGTGGTTATGTGCGTGTTGATCAGCGTCGTTTCTATGCAGAGAAAATGGGTGAAATCGTTTCTGATCGCCTAGATGGTAGTTTCCCTGACTTAATGGACTTCGATTTTACTGCCCGTATGGAAGGTAACCTCGATAAAATCGCAGAAGGTGAGAAAAACTGGAAGAAAGTGCTTGATGAGTTCTTCTCTGATTTCACCACTGAGCTTGAAAAAGCTGAGCTTGACGAATCAGAAGGCGGCATGAAGCCTAACAATATCGTATTAACTGATATTGAATGTCCAACCTGTTCTCGTCCTATGGGGATCCGTACTGCATCAACCGGTGTATTCCTAGGTTGTTCGGGTTACGCATTACCGCCTAAAGAGCGTTGTAAAACAACGATCAACTTAGGTAGCGAAGAAGGCATTGTTAACGTACTTGAAGAAGACGTTGAAACGGCAGCACTGCGTGCTAAGAAACGTTGTCCGATTTGTAATACTGCGATGGATGCTTACCTGATCGACAAAGATCGTAAACTGCACGTTTGTGGTAATAACCCAAGCTGTGAAGGTTACATTGTCGAGAAAGGTGAATTTAAGCTGAAAGGCTACGAAGGTCCTATTATCGAATGTGACAAGTGTGGTTCTGATATGGAACTGAAAAACGGTCGCTTCGGTAAGTACATGGGCTGTACTAATGAAAGCTGTAAGAATACACGTAAGATCTTGAAAAACGGTGAAGTTGCGCCACCTAAAGAAGATCCAGTACATCTACCTGAGCTACCATGTAGCCAAGATCCAGATGCTTACTTTGTCCTTCGTGATGGTGCATCAGGTCTATTTATGGCAGCAAGTACCTTCCCTAAATCGCGTGAAACACGTGCACCTTTAGTGGAAGAGTTAGTACGCTTTAAAGATCGTCTATCGCCTAAGTTTACTTATCTAACAGAAGCGCCAGCAGCTGATCCAGATGGTCTACCAACTGTGGTTCGTTTTGCTCGTAAGAGTAAAGAAAACTACGTACGTTCAGAAGTTGATGGTAAACCAACGGGTTGGACTGCACTTTACGTTGATGGTAAGTGGGAAATCACGGACAAGCGTAAAAAGCCGAAGAAAGAAAAAGCTGAGAAGTAATTGCTTAGTTAACTTTCAAAGTTAAACAAAAACCGCCATGAGCTAAGCTGATGGCGGTTTTTTTGTATTTAGAGAATAGGCTATAAGAATTAGCAAGCTATGTATTCTGGTATCCCACTATGGAAGCGGAAAGTGCTATCAGGGGCTGAAATTAGCTCTGCTTCTTTTGCTCCAAGAGCGTGAATACGATCGCTGATATCTTTGCCTGCGATCTTTTCTGCTAACGTCAAATAATCTTGATAGTGGCGTGCTTCTGAGCGCAATAGCGAGATATAAAACTTTTTGAGTTCAGGATCTAAATAAGGTGCAAGTTTGGCAAAACGCTCACAAGAGCGCGCTTCAATATAAGCGCCAACGATAAGCTTATCGATTAAAGTGGCAGGTTCATGAGTACGTACCGCTTTCATTAAGCCTTTAGCGTAACGCCCAGCATGGAGGTTAGAGTAGGGAATATCACGTTTTTCCATGATCTCTAACACTTGCTCGAAATGGTGAAACTCTTCTTTAATTAAGCGTACCATCTTTTCAATTAGCTCTTCACCATAAGGAAAATCAGGGCGAGCAACTAAAGGTGCTGATAGTCCGTTCTTTTTGTTGTGAAATGCCGCCGTAGAGCGATTCTCGCCGCCGTAAACAAAATCTTCATAAGGCTTTGCCCACGCAAGTAGCGCTTCACCACTGGCTTTGTCAACGGCGTATTTGCGTACCATGAACATGGCTGTTTGGCTCGCTTTTAATTCACAATTACAGTGATCGACCAACAATGCCGTTAGGTTTTCTGGCTTACGGGCTTCTTCAATCCAGCTATCTGGCGTTTCACATTGAAGAAATTGTTTAATGGGCGTCAGTAGCTCATTAATCATCTGTTGCGTGTTATCCATAAGACGTATCATTTATTGTTATTGAAGGCATAAAAAAGGCCGCTACTGCGACCTTTGTAGTTGAGCTATTTTAAGCCAAAGTGAAGCAAATCACCATTTACGCTTTGGCTGGAATAAGACATCGAGATCATCTTGATCTTTATCGAGCTGCTGTTGACGCTCTTGCTCGTAATTCATTGATTGTTTGTTATCAATTTCATCGAGCATTAACTGAAGCTTTTCACGAGCTTGGTTGGCGTAGTTATCATTTTTTGCCGATAGCACATCAATGCCTTTTTTCAGTAATTGTTTAGCGGTGCCAATTTGTCCTTTAATGCGTGCTTCATTGGCGCGTTTTACTACGTTTTCAATATTGATACGTAATTGAATAGATTCTAAACGGGCATTTTCATTAACGAAGGCTTGTGTGCCCATACGGCCTTTGCTGTGTTCACTTTTGATCACAGTTTTTAGGCGTTTAACGAGTTGCAGCATGCCAATTGCTTGTTTATCCGTACTTGGAACTTTAAACGGGGTGATATCGGCATTGCTATAGCTGCTTTCTAAATGGGCAATTTGCTCTGTCACATTTTTGATACGTTGAGTGAGCGAACGATCATTGGGAGAGGCTTCAGACATTTGCTGCAAAGCATCAACAATACGTTGGTTTAAGCATACCAATAATTCTTTGCTGTAAGGCAGGTGATGCGCATTACCGATCAACTCTTCCGTTGCATCGATAATTGCAATATGTTTTGCCAGTTCTTGCTGCTTAATCGCTTCTATACGTTGGCGGTACTGAATGATAACGTTGTAACCAATGATAAGCGCAAGTAACAGACCAATTAAGCCTATAACTAAAGGAATACTCATAAGATATATCTATCTTCCATGCATTAATCTTGAATATAGCAGGATACACCATCTCGAAAAAACCGCCTAGTGAGATGGTTATTAAATAGGAGCTTTATTCAAATCGAAGTGTAATTTGTGCTGTTTAGCAAATTTAAACGTCACACGGCATGCATTTCTATGCTGACTTTGTACTTAAGTTTGAGTTTCTTATTATATTGAATAATTGCAAAAATATTGATTTCTGTAACTAAAAAACAAACAAATGCTATGCAAATTACTGGTTTCAATATATAAAATGTTAATTACATGGTTGCACGATTATACCTATCTCATTAAATACCATAAGGGGTTGATGGATGTGGTGTGAAAGGTAACGGATTATTGAGTAGGCGGTACCATGAAATTACAACAGTTACGCTATATTGTTGAGGTGGTGAATCATAACCTTAACGTCTCATCAACGGCTGAGAGCTTATATACCTCTCAACCGGGTATCAGTAAACAAGTTCGATTACTTGAAGATGAACTAGGTATTCAAATCTTTGAACGCAGTGGTAAGCACTTAACCAAAGTGACGCCTGCGGGAGAAGATATTGTACGTATTTCTCGTGATATTTTATCGCGAGTGGAAAGTATTAAAGCCGTTGCTGGCGAGCATACCCATCCTGAGATGGGCACATTAAATATTGCAACAACGCATACTCAAGCGCGTTATGCATTACCTGCGGTTATTCAAGGTTTTACCGCTCGTTACCCAAAAGTGTCGCTGCACATGCATCAAGGAACGCCAGCACAAATTGCAGATGCGGTAGGTAAAGGGCGTTCGGATTTTGCTATCGCAACAGAAGCGTTGCACTTATATCAAGATATGATCATGTTGCCTTGTTATCACTGGAATCGCTCGATTGTTGTGCGTAGTGATCACCCATTAGCAACAAAAACAAATATTACGATCCACGATTTAGCTGCTTATTCTCTTGTAACGTATGTGTTTGGTTTTACAGGCCGTTCTGAATTAGACAGTGCATTTAATCGCTCAGGTTTAACGCCTAAGATTGTCTTTACTGCCACCGATGCTGATGTGATCAAAACGTATGTGCGCTTAGGAATTGGGGTGGGTGTTATTGCAAGCATGGCAATGGATCCTGAAACAGATAAAGATTTAGTTGCCATTGATGCGAGCCATATTTTTGCTGCAAGTACCACTAAGATCGGCTTTAAGAAAGGCACATTCTTACGTACTTACATGTATGACTTTATGGAGCGATTTGCGCCACATTTAACACGTAACGTGGTCGATCAGGCCATCGCGTTAAAGAGCAATGGTGAAATTGAAGCAATGTTTGCTGAGATTGAGTTACCCGTTCGATAAACCATTATGATTTATAGTTCAAAACCGCCGTCATTGGCGGTTTTGTTGTTTCTGGCATGTAGAAATGGCGGCTTGGTAGTTTATCGACAGAGTGATTTAGGTATACACTAGCGCCCCTTGTTTTTAGCACCACTAAGTTATTATTTATGTCTTGTTATGCGAACACTTTTCAACAATTAGATGCGTTATTAACGGCAAATCGTCAGTACTGGCAGTTTGTTCCTTTTGCTGATAAAGGTTTTGCATGGGAGGAACAACATCCAGAGTTTTGTGAATGGTTAGCTGCGATTGATGATGAAACGTTATTGCAGTTAACTCAAGATCAAGATGCTTTGATTGAAGTATTTACACCGTGGATACCAGATGCTGCTTTACTTGCAAAGTTAGCAAAAACATCGCGTTTAACGGGGAGTGAATATGTATACCCGAGAAATTGTGATGCTGGTATTCCGGGGCGTAAGTGGCAGCAAATCACTGCGTTTAACCAAGTATTACCTCGGTTAGGCGTACCTTGGCTTGAGTGGTGTGCAGGTAAAGGCTTTCTTGGTCGTGTATTGTCTGTCACGCATCAACAACCTGTAACTAGCTTAGAGTGGCAACAACAACTGTGTGTTGATGGTGAAGCAGCGGCTAAGCAATTAGGGTTGGATATTCACTTTGTTCAAGGTGATGCGTTTGATGTGAGTAGTCAGCAATATATTCAACCTAAGCAACATGCGGTTGCGCTGCATGCTTGCGGTGATTTGCATGTGTCGTTGATCAAGCAAGTGGTGGCGAAAAAAGGGCAAGCGGTGAGTGTATCGCCATGCTGTTATCACCTGATCAGAGATAAGCAGTATCAGCCATTATCAAGTGGCGCTAAGGCAAGTAAGTTACAGTTATCAAAACATGATTTACGTTTGCCATTACAAGAGACCGTGACAGCAGGCAATCGGGTAAAACAGCTACGCTTTGTTGAAGTGAGTTTTCGCTTAGGATTTGATTTATTACAGCGAGAAGTGAATCAAACGAACAATTATTTACCCATTCCGAATGTTCAAAAAGCCTTGCTTGGTGAAGGTTTTGAAGCCTTTTGTTTATGGGCTGCTGAGCAAAAAGGCATGACATTACCTGATGATATTGACTTCGATTATTGGCAGCAGTTAGGTGAAAAACGCTTTGCGATCACCGAGCGTATGGAGCTGGTTCGTCAATTATTTCGTCGCCCATTAGAGTTATGGTTAGTTCTTGATCGTGTCTGCTATTTAGAAGAGTCAGGGTATAAGGTGACGTTGGGTACATTTTGCGAAAAGCAGATGACGCCACGAAACTTATTGATCCATGCTGAGCGTATGTAGCATAAGAGAAATATCACCGCGAGATGATTCTCGCGGTGGTGGGTGAGTGTTAGTAGATTTCTGATTGGAGAGGTTTACTGCGTTTTAGTAACGTCTCTAACATACCGTTTTCTAACTCATGCACAGAAAGAGGTTTATTGAAGTAATAACCTTGGCAATAGTTAAAATTACAACTTTGGATGTAATCTAATTGTTCTTTGGTTTCAACGCCTTCAGCGACTACTTTCAAATTCAACTTATTACAGATGGCCTTGGTTGCTTCAACAATTGCTTTACCGCTATCAGCTTCATTTTGTACAAAGCTTTGATCGAGCTTAACTGTACTGATCGGTAAGTTCTGCAGTTGCGATAAAGAAGAGTAGCCAGTACCAAAATCATCCAAATAAAGTTCAAAACCTAGATCTGCGATAGCATCTAGGCAAGGCTTGGCTTCACTAAACTCTTGTAGCATCGCTGATTCAGTAATTTCTAATGCTACTTGGGATGGGTCGATATTGTATTCTTCAATGATCAATACCAATTCTTCAACCAGTGACATTTTGAGTTGAGCACGAGACAGGTTAATACTCATGATTAACTTGGTATCGTAGATTTGATTCCATTCAGCTAATTGTTCACATGCTTTTCGTAGCACCCATGAACCAATCGGTACAATCTGTCCTGTTTCTTCAGCTAGCGGAATAAACTCTGCAGGAGAGACGTGACCGAGTGAATCATCATACCAACGGATCAGCGCTTCAAAGCCTTTTAGCATCATAGTGCTGAGGTCAATAATTGGCTGGTAGTAAAGCTGAAAATCTTTAATTTCAAGTGCTTGTGATAAATGGTGACGCAGTGCATTTTTACGATATAGCGTTTCAGCTAAATGTGGTTGGAAATGATAGCTGCAGTTACGCCCATGTTTCTTAGCACAATGCATAGCCATATCCGCTTGTGTGATCAGCGTTTCAAAGCTATCCGCATCTTTAGGATATTGCGCTGTGCCAATACTACAGCCAATAGAAATCTCACCAATATGTTTAATATAGAATGGGCGATTCAATGCAGTGATAATTTCACGGGTGAGTAGCTCTAAATTAGGGGTATTACGTTCTTCAATTTGGATAATAAATTCATCGCCGCCAAAACGTGCGACTAATCCCCGACATTTGATGGTATCGAGTAATCGAATCGCAACCGCTCGGAGTAATTTATCACCGACAGCATGCCCGTAGGTGTCGTTGATAAGCTTGAAACTATCTAAATCTAAAAACAGCAAGTTGTAAGGAAGTGAAAAGTGGTGGCTTGCTTTTAATGCAGAAGAGATCCCGCGTCGGTTCATTAACCCAGTTAAAAAGTCATGCTCTGCGTTATAACGTTCACGTTGCAGGTTTTCTTTTTCCTTGGTGATATTGACAATTTGAAGCAGTAACTGAGATTTATCAGATAACCATTTTGCTTCAATGTTAAACCAGATATGGTTTTGTCCAGTCCAACAAAGTCGACTATGGCTCAGATTTTGATTTTGGATCGCATCTGAAATCCATTGCTTCGCGATGTCACTATCGCCAACAAAGGAAGCGAGGTTGTGCAGATCATTGCCATAGTTTTTGGTAAAGACATTATTGGCACTAACTAGCTCACCATTTTCGTCGAACAGCAGTGCGAGATTAGCACAGTCTGAAAACGCCAGCTCACAGCGAAGGCTTGATTCATCACTAATCACTTCAACTAGCATTGCATCACGACCGTCAGGGAGCATGATACCTGAAAAAATGCAGAGAAGGTTTTTGCCAACTTTTCTTGGATCTAAATGCCACCAAGTTTTTATTGTTTTGTTTTGTTTAAATGTATCGCGGTACTCTTCTAATGTCGCTTCTACAGCAGCAGACATATCTTTACTAAGATCGCGTGAAAGAAGCTCCTCATGAGAAGGTGATTCCCATAGTGGAAGCGCTTTGTCATTAGCCCAAATGATTTGTTTGTGGTCAAAATCAAAGATCCAAATAGGACTTTGAAGATGATTGAAAGGCGAGTAAATATCCATCACCAATATCTTTTTAATTATTATGTGATGCAGATATTAACTGAGATATAAAGTTCAGAATATGATTTTTTTTCTGATTACGTGATGTTAGTTCACAATATAGGGAACGATAAGCATGTATTTGTATAATGATTTATCAATAGTTTAATCTGAGGAT
>NZ_SSMG01000405.1 GCF_009873615.1 Photobacterium lucens | reverse complement strand
CTATTATATTTAGTCGTTATTATGTTATTTGACTAAAGGATTTAATTTACATGGAAGTGTTAGATTTTATTCAAGCCGTGTTATTTAGCTTAGGTGTACTGCTCTTTGCCATGTCGGCTGGCTTCGCTGTTTCATTTCTAACCATAAAACATGATGAAGTTGATGATGTAGCAGAAAGCCGTATTGAATCAGGCTTTTTTTCAGGTGCTTGTCTTATCGGCAGCGGCTTTATCGCTTACTTATTGATGTAATTCAATAATCCCCTATAATTTTACCTATCTTTAACGCTTGCTCCTCTAGCAAGCGTTTCAATCTTCACCTTTATGCTTTACCCTTATTTGTAAGTTATAAGTTAAACAATTCATACTTAATAATTAATCTTAATTGTCTTTAAGCCAGAA
>NZ_SSMG01000404.1 GCF_009873615.1 Photobacterium lucens | reverse complement strand
GAGATAATAAAATAGCAAATACAAAGCTGGACATTAAATAGCTTAACTTATACCTAAAATACAAAATTAATCAATAAAGCAGTACATTAAAAATTAACCTCGTTTTTATCAATACTTGCTCGAATTCAGATTCTGTTTATATCGCCCTTTCAACTTACAATCGAGTACAGCTTTGGGTGAAGTAATCAGCTAATAGGTGTACAGTTTCTCAATTTTTAATTGGAACGAACATACAACATATAACTCATTGTTTTTGCTGAATTTAATTTATGTACAGCTTTCTGAGGAATATTCCAAGTGAACCATGTACAAACATAACAACAATATCGTGGTTTAGATCCCGTCTTTTTTTCAGGTATAAAAAAGCCGAGCATTACGCTCGGCTTTAAGAATAACTTAGAGAAGATCTCTAATGTTATGAATGGCTTACATCATACCGCCCATGCCACCCATACCGCCCATACCACCCATATCTGGCATCGCAGGTGTATCAGAAGGCTTATCAGTTACCATCGCTTCTGTCGTGATCATAAGACCAGCTACAGATGCTGCGAACTGAAGTGCTGAACGAGTTACTTTTGTTGGGTCTAGGATACCCATCTCGATCATATCGCCGTACTCGCCAGTTGCCGCGTTGTAACCGTAGTTCGCATCGCCAGCTTTAACGTTGTTAGCAACAACAGATTCTTCATCACCCGCATTCTTAGTGATTTGACGAATAGGCGCTTCCATCGCACGAAGTGCTACACGAATACCTACGTTTTGCTCTTCGTTATCACCAGTAAGGCCAGCCACTTTAGATGCCGCACGGATAAGTGCAACACCACCACCTGCTACAACACCTTCTTCAACTGCTGCACGAGTTGCGTGTAGTGCATCTTCTACGCGGTCTTTCTTCTCTTTCATTTCAACTTCAGTTGCAGCACCAACTTTGATAACAGCTACGCCGCCAGCAAGTTTAGCTACACGCTCTTGAAGTTTTTCTTTGTCGTAGTCAGAAGTCGCATCTTCGATTTGTTGACGAATTTGCGCTACGCGACCTTGAATCATCGCTTCTTCACCAGAACCGTCGATGATTGTTGTTGTTTCTTTAGTGATAGTTACACGCTTAGCTTGACCAAGATCTTCTAGCTGAACTTTCTCTAGCTCTAGACCGATTTCTTCTGAAATCACAGTACCAGCAGTTAGAACTGCGATATCTTGTAGCATTGCTTTACGACGATCACCGAAACCAGGTGCTTTAACAGCAGCCACTTTCACGATGCCGCGCATGTTGTTCACAACCAGTGTTGCTAGCGCTTCACCTTCAACATCTTCTGCAATGATCAGTAGAGGACGAGATGCTTTAGCAACGCCTTCTAGTGCAGGAAGTAGTTCACGGATATTAGATACTTTCTTATCAACCAATAGGATAAATGGACTTTCTAGATCCACAGAGCCTGCTTCTTGGTTGTTGATGAAGTATGGAGATAGGTAACCACGGTCGAACTGCATACCTTCAACAACGTCTAGTTCGTCTTGAAGTGCTTGACCTTCTTCAACAGTGATAACACCGTCGCGGCCTACTTTTTCCATCGCTTCAGCGATTAGATTACCGACAGTCGCATCAGAGTTCGCAGAAATCGTACCTACTTGTGCGATTGCTTTGGTGTCTGCACATGGTACAGATAGCGCTTTTAGCTCTTCAACAGCAGCAGCAACAGCTTTGTCGATACCACGTTTCAGATCCATAGGGTTCATGCCCGCAGCTACCGCTTTCAGACCTTCTTTAATGATCGCTTGTGCAAGTACTGTTGCAGTTGTTGTACCGTCACCAGCAGCATCGTTTGCTTGTGATGCCACTTCTTTTACCATTTGTGCGCCCATGTTCTGGAACTTGTCTTCCAGCTCAATTTCACGCGCTACAGATACACCGTCTTTAGTGATAGTTGGTGCACCAAATGATTTATCTAGTACAACGTTACGGCCTTTAGGACCTAATGTTACTTTTACTGCGTCAGCTAGAATGTTGACACCTTCTAGCATTTTAATTCGTGCGTCGTTACCAAATTTAACGTCTTTAGCAGCCATCTTGTGTTTCCTTTCTTAATTTTTAATTCGAGGTGATCGGATTATTCAACGATTGCCATGATGTCGTTTTCAGACATGATTAGAACTTCTTTGCCGTCGATCTTTTCAGTCTTAGTGCCGTAGCCTTCAGCGAAGATAACAGTGTCGCCAACTTTAACGTCAAGTGGCTGAACAGAACCATTTTCTAAAATACGACCTTTGCCTACTGCAAGTACTTTGCCGCGAGTCGATTTTTCAGCAGCTGAGCCAGTTAGTACAATACCGCCCGCAGACTTTGATTCAACTTCTTGGCGCTCAACGATAACGCGGTCGTGTAAAGGACGAATATTCATCGGTCGTCTCTCCTGATAATTGGTAATTTCCATACGTGAAGTACAGCCAAACATCTGTTTGGTGACTTTTCTATTACCTAAACATGTTGGGTCAAAGAAGTCAGAACCCAAGGCTTTACGTGATTTTTTTTCATTATTTATTTGAGAACTTTTGCCCGATCACATTCTTTGCATTAGGGTATGCAAGCATCCTTACAATGAGACCGCCATGGAAAACAACACCAAGCCCGATAAACACGGCTTATTATCCGATCCGATCCCAGATGCTTTGCGCCGTTTAGCCGTGCCAATGCTGTTCGGTATGATCGCTATTTTGATGTTTAATCTGGTTGATACCTTTTTTATTTCCTTACTCGGTACCAATGCGTTAGCCGCGGTAAGTTTTACTTTTCCTGTCACGTTTGGTCTTAACTGCATCACCATGGGCATGAGTGTGGGGATCTCCACCAGCATTGGTCGTTTATTAGGTAGTGGTGATACCCAAAGTGCAGCAAGGCTCACCACCCATGGATTATTGCTCGCTGTCATTCTAATGATGCTTGGCTCAAGTTTGGGCTTTTTTACCATCGACCCATTATTTACCTTAATGGGCGCAAGCCCTAATTTATTGCCGATCATTCATGAGTACATGACAGTATGGTACATCGCCATTCCACTGCTGGTGATCCCAATGACAGGTAACAGCGCGATACGCGCTACAGGAGATGCGAAAAGCCCAGCTAAGATCATGATCATGGCAGGCCTTATTAATGGCATTCTCGATCCTTTATTGATCTTCGGTTATGGCCCATTTCCAGAGCTAGGCGTAAAAGGGGCGGCAATTTCCAGTGGTATTAGCTGGGCTATCGCATTAACAGCGTCACTATATTTGCTTCATCGCCGTGAAAAACTGCTTACAGTGCCTGTTTTTCGTAAATTAAAAGCCGATTGGCAGCAGATATTACAAATTGGCGCACCCGCTGGGCTTTCTAATGCGCTAAACCCGCTATCCAGCGCACTGTTGATGACATTACTGGCCACACAAGGCACCGCCTCTGTGGCGGCATTTGGCGCAGCAATGCGTATTGAATCGATTTTGGTGATCGGCATGATGGCGTTAGGCTCGGCATTAATGCCGTTTATGGCGCAAAACCTTGGTGCCAACCAACCTGAACGGGCTTTTAAAGCTTTGTTCACTGCAATGCGCTTTGCGATTTTGTTCCAATTACTGATCTTTATTGCCATGGTGCCATTGAGCATGCCATTGGCAGCACTATTTTCTCAAGACGCCACCGTACGAGCACAGCTATGGCATTATTTATTGGTTGTGCCAGCCAGCTATGGCTTACAAGCAGTGTGTATGTTGTTGATCAGCGCACTGAATGCCTTACATAAAACCGTTAATGCATTAATTTGGAATCTACTGCGTTTGTTTGGCTTTATGCTGCCTAGTGCATGGCTAGGAAGCCTTTATTACGGTACTGAAGGGCTATTTATCGGCATTGCGATTGCTAACGTCATTGGTGGTATTGGTGCTTATTTATATGCACGTCGATTACGAAAATCAACGATATTAGCGACATTTACCTCTTCATAAAATATGAATAGTGTGAATAT
>NZ_SSMG01000403.1 GCF_009873615.1 Photobacterium lucens | reverse complement strand
TCGATGAAAACTATAAATCAATCTATTCGATTGAATTTACTAGTCAGCTTTCCAGATTGTTAAAGAGCATTGTGTTTATCGTTAGATAACCACTTTTTAAAAACACTCATAAGAATGCGTTTAAAGAGTGGTGGAGCTATGCGGGATCGAACCGCAGACCTCCTGCGTGCAAGGCAGGCGCTCTCCCAGCTGAGCTATAACCCCAACGATATAAAAGACTTAAAACCACCACTTTCATCTGAGAGAAAGTGGTGGGTCTGAGTGGACTTGAACCACCGACCTCACCCTTATCAGGGGTGCGCTCTAACCACCTGAGCTACAGACCCAAGTCTTTTTACGTTCTTTACTATTAACCAAGCAATCTGTGTGGACACTGCATTCAACAGTAAGTCTTTAGGTAAGGAGGTGATCCAGCCCCAGGTTCCCCTAGGGCTACCTTGTTACGACTTCACCCCAGTCATGAA
>NZ_SSMG01000402.1 GCF_009873615.1 Photobacterium lucens | reverse complement strand
CTGTTAATACATATAGGAGGTATTAACATGGTTACAAAATACAACAAGATATTGGCAGGAATAATTTTGGCTAACAGTTTTAATACAACTGTTAACGCACAAGAAATTTTTGAAATTAATGGTACTTGTAAATTACCAGAACTAGAAATGGAATTAAGGAATTTCCAAGATGATATCGCTGATATATATAAAGTTGATTTTATCGCTTCTATTCCAGAAGAGTTTGAAAAAAACGTGAATGAGAAATTACCTAATTTTTCGTCCGGAGTGGCAGAGTTTGCGAATAAATTTGCTGCCGCAATTAGCCTATCCATTGGAGGATTCGATCTCATTGAAGGTATTGAAACTGGCAACAAAGATAAAACAACGGAAGGTATAGTTACGATAAGTTCTTACGTCGCACCTGAAATCGCCGGAGAAGTCATTGGTACTTTATTTTCACAGTCTATCGCTGAAGCAGTAAACCCTGTTACAGCAGTAATAGTTGCTGAAGCACTTGCCATTAATCAAGACATAAAATTAGCATCGAAGGTCAATCAAATGATCAAAGCAGATCAT
This sequence comes from Photobacterium lucens, assembly GCF_009873615.1. Lineage (GTDB taxonomy): Bacteria > Pseudomonadota > Gammaproteobacteria > Enterobacterales > Vibrionaceae > Photobacterium > Photobacterium lucens. The sequence goes on along the minus strand of NZ_SSMG01000402.1, from coordinate 902 downwards.
AATCTCATGCAGGTATACAAAAACTCAATCAAGAAAACTGACAAGCAATTAGATAAATTAAGAAAAATTATCGTTGGTAACTATGACCAAATATATAATTATGAATATGAAAATTTTGGGAAAATCACAGTAAAACTTCATAAAAACAGTTTTGATACAATTAGTAACCGTTTAATGAACGATTACTTTACAAAGCGTATTCAATACCGTTTGGAAAAATATAAGATAAAAGCACTTGTAACCTATCCTGATCCTAAAATTGGAAGATATAGAGGTATCAGTTCAATTACTGGACGGCTAAAATGGGTGGCGAATGAAATGGGTCTTACATATTTTACAGCTAAAAAGTTTGTACCTTACGATCAAGAACTTTACGTCCAATTAAATAATGTTAATTGGACAGCGTATCAAGATGGTGTTTATGCCATCTACAAATCCAAAGCCTTTTGGAATGTCTTTAATCATACTTTTGTATGGGTTTACCATACTCTATATCCTGTTCTTAATGTTATTGTGGATAAAATCTATGATGATCACGCTCAGATTATGAATGACTTTAAGACAATATTAACCGACACCAGTTTTCTAAATGGCATCCAAAGCTCAATGATAGCGCCATATAATAAAGCCATTACAAAATACGTTGCTTGGCAAGAGTTTGGTTATCAGGTACTCAATACTTTAGATTACTCTGATGCTAAAACAACTGAAGCAATTGCTGACATGGTAAATATACTCAACCCTATCATAGGTGCTGTTGTCGAAAATCCATTAGTCAAAAAAATTTCGAATGACGTTAACCTGGCACCACAAGTCTTTACCATTACGAAGTTATTTATAGATCAAAATGTTGATATTACTGATACCAATAAGTTTTTGGAAATATTAAATAAATGGTATAA
>NZ_SSMG01000401.1 GCF_009873615.1 Photobacterium lucens | reverse complement strand
ATCAGGTATTACTGGTAATATACCTGCTTGGGTGGATTTTTTTACTAAATTATTGCCTTGAAGATGATTTTATATCTTTATTTATACTTTGTTTTATCACTGTAATTTAGCAGAGAAGGGCAACTCTGTTGCCCTTGAAATTAATAACAAGTTTAACCCTAACGCGACTCCAACGGATATGATCGGTAACTCCACATTCCGTAAGTACGCAGCGCATCACGGTAAATACCTAACAATTCACCATCACTTGGTGTTGCTAATTCTTTAAGTGGTTTGTCTGGGTAACTTACTGTATCAAAGGTGATGTTTTGTGGGCCTGTCTGCCAACTTGCGATTTCAAACAGAGTTTGACCACGACGAACATGGCTTGCCGAGCTAATAATGGTAGCGTGTTTAATATGATGACGTGCTAACGCATAGCTACTGAATAGGGCATTATCAACGGTGCTGGTGGCGTAGTTCTCTTCAATAATACGATCTTTGCTAATGCCTTTCTCAATAAGCCAATCCGCCATTAGCTTACCTTCGGTTTTATGGTTCATTGGCACACCACCTGTTAATACGATTAATGCATCAGGGTTGGCCTTTGCCATAGCAAGGGTCGTTTCAAGACGTTCTACTAAGATTGGATGCATCGAACCATCAGGGTTTAGTGCATAACCTAAGGTGACGATTGCGCCTTTATCGCCTAACTTGCCTTTAGCTGTTTTCTCTTTCAGTGGCCTTGCCACGATGCGATCAACGGTTGTGAAAATACGCTCAATATCTGCTGCTTTGCCCGGGTTTAATTTGGTTAATGTTGCCATGTGTTTGGCAGATTCAGCTTGGTTACCTTTGAAACGTTGCCAAACCGCAAGGTAGGCATGTAAATCGACATCATCAGGTGCAACCGAAAGGGCTTGTTGGAAAAGTGAAATGGCTCGGTCTGCATTCTTGTTGTAGATCTGTGCATTAGCAGCAGAGATCAGTAAGTCGGTACGGTATGGTTCTAGTTGGTAGGCTTCAAGTAATCGGTTCGTTACGATTTCCATATTGCTTGGCATTTTGGCGGTAAAGCCAGCATGGGAAACACGTGCCGGAGATTTAAATGCGGTTACTGCATCATTTAATAGTTGATCGACAACTTGACGCTTAGTGACGAATTGCGAGTAATCGGTAGAAGATTGAATGGTAGCGTCGTTAGCAGCAAAAGAATATGGCGCAGCAGTGAGTGCTAATACACTACCAAGGGCTAGGGCAAGTAAGTTGTTTTTCATCGAGATATCCAGATGTTATTGCTGTTTATTGTTATAGAAATGAATTTTTATTCTATTTTTAATCAGTATATAAACTGTGAAAAATATCCCGTTTTGTAACCTTTTGTTTTATCAATATTTGTTAGTGTGATTCATCTCATGTAATTGGTTTTTGACCGTTGATTATTGCAGTGCTTGCTTTTTACCGATGGTAATTACAAAAGCCCTGCAGATCAGGGCTTTGATTGTTTTATGTGTTGTTAAAGGTTATTCCGTTAACGGCAGCACTACTTCCCCTGTGGTACTGGTCGTCCAATCAAAGGTTTTACCGTCTTTGCCTGATAGTTTCGCGCTGCCACCTGCAAGCCAGCTATGTTGATTGTTATTATCTTCTTCATAGTTAAATGGGGTGGATGAAATAGATTCCACCGTCCAGTAGGTGACATCTATGGTTTTGTCATCACGGAAGAAACCTCTAAAAGTAGCTGTGTGGGTGTCGGTTGTTTCATCTTCTGTGAAGTGAATAGCGTTATCGTCTTCTAAGCGGTAGTTCAGTGTGCCATCACTGATACTGGCAGCATGGAATTTCACATTGTCTTTGGTTTGGATTTTAAAGGTGCTTTTTGCGGTACGTGTTACTACCAGTTCACCACTGTTCAAAGAGAGGCTGGTGTATTGCGCTTGGCTGGCGCTGTCTTTGTAGTTGGCGATATTACAGTTAAAGCCGGTGAGAGCCATATCAGGATTTCGTTCAGATTCGGCATCAAAACATTGGCCTGCAATGTAAATAAGGACGGTGTTAATGTCGGTTGAAACTTGCGCGTAATGTTGTTTATCTTGAGTTGATAAAGCATCAATGTCTAACCCTATGGTGTCGACCACCACATCTTCAGCATCGTTTGAACCACACCCCATCAATAATGCCGATATGAACGCTAATAGGCTCCATTTTTTCATAGCATATTCCTGTTGTTATAGGTAAAAGATCTCCACAAAATTGTTCAGATCTCAGAAGTTATATTTTTGAGATTAGCTAAGGCTGGATGTGTTGATTGTCTTGAAAGTAATACTTTTATTAAGATTGTTTGCACGTCACAACATTGCGAGTGTTTAGCACTTTTCTGTCGTAAATTGTTCGCTTTGATAACGATCGATAATGCGGTGAATACTATCTGAGCTGAGTAATAAATGCGGTTTACTGGGTAGTGATAACACGATATCGACCACGGGTAAGTTTGGTAAATGTGGTGCGGTGAGTTCGATCAAATCACTTGGCATGCTACATCTAGCCATAGCGGATATTGCTAATCCTTGGCGTACCATGCCTTTGTTAGCGGTGGCACTGCTGCAACAGCTGATCAGTTGGTAATGTCGATTACGTTTAATAAATCCTTCAATGGCGGCATCGTGAAATTTACAATCACGTTGAAATAACACGATAGGTAATGGCTGCTGATTAACGAGATCATGATCTGGCGATCCTACCCATATACCTTCATCGGTTTGTAGAAAGTAACCTTCTTGAGAATTGGGTGAACGGGTAACAATGGCGAGATCAAGACGGTTACTATCGAGTAAATTTTTTAACCGTACACTGGGCGCACAGGTGATCTGTAAGCTGATATGGGGATGTTCTTGGCGAATTAGTGCCACGATACGAGGTAAAATTGATTCAGCATAATCGTCAGGACAACCGAGCTGAATGGTTTGCTGTGGCAGTTTGTTTTTTAGCTCTAATAAGGCTTCATCATGTGTGGCAATGATTTGGCTGGCATGAGCCGCTAAACGTTGTCCGTCCTCAGTTAATACCAACATTCGACCATCTTTAGTAAATAGCTGAGTATTGAGTTCATCTTCGAGCTTTTTCATCTGCATACTGATTGCAGATTGGGAGCGAAAACTTTGTTTAGCAACGCGAGTAAAACTGCCTGTTTCGACAAAAGCTAAAAAGCTTCTTAATGCTTCAATATCCATATCAAATCCTTTTAATTAGCAATAAAAACATAGCGTTAAAGTGCCTCTATAACAAGTAATAAATACTTCAATAATATTGATAGTTGGTATTCAAATTTTGCGATAGTCGGATGTTTCTAAGTGGAATACAGTAATCCCATACCTAACATGAATGTTGTTTAGAGATGCTAAAACAAGGAGAGAAGATGGTTGTTTATGGTGATTTACAGTCGGGAAACTGTTTAAAAGTGAAGTGGATTTTAGCGTTATTGGGCATTGAGCATCAGTGGCAGCATATTAACATTTTGGAGAACGAAACCCATACGCCTGAGTTTTTAGCACGAAACCCGAATGGCAAAATCCCTGTGGTGGTGCTGGATGATGGGCGGGTGTTGTCTGAGTCCAATGCGATTTTAGGTTATTTTGCAGAAGGCACTTCGTACTTACCGCAAGATAGCTTTTTAAAAGCCAAAGTCTATCAGTGGTTGTTCTTCGAGCAATATTCACATGAGCCTTATATTGCGGTCGCGCGTTATATTCAAACCTATTTAGGAATGCCAGAAGAACGCGTTGCTGAGTATGAAGCCTTGCACCTTAAAGGCTACAAAGCTTTGGATGTGATGGAGCAGCAATTAGCACAAACACCGTATCTTGTTGGTGACGCTGTCACAATAGCAGATGTTGCTTTGTATGCTTACACCCATGTTGCAGATGAGGGCGATTATGATTTATGTGGCTACCCACACATTCAGCGTTGGTTGAAAGCTGTCGGGCAATTACGTGCAACTATCGATCTATAAATGCTTTTTAAAGCCTGTTCGGTAACGGCATTTTTAATCCATGCTTGCATTGGTGTTATGATAATCAAAGAACAATAACATGGTGTGAGTATGGGATTATGTCAGATCAATTTTGTGTGGTGATGACCACGTTTGCTAACCCATCGGTGGGTAAAACCATTATCGATGCGCTGATCAACCAGCGTTTAGCGGCTTGTGTGCAGGTTATGCCGATCCAGTCTTATTATCACTGGCAAGGTGAGGTGAATTGCGATCAAGAACATCAGGTGATGATCAAAACTAAAACGGCATTGTTTGAGCAGGTCAAAGCGACGATTTTACAATTTCACGATTATGAAACCCCTGAAATTATCCAATTACCGATCACCAATGGATTCGGTGATTACCTTGCTTGGATCGATAAAGAATGTTGCTAATTTAATCACTTATATAAAATCAGTGACTTTTCTTTGATTTATCTAAAGGGTTTAGGTAAAACTAAAGCATATATTGTGTTGCAGATTTGATAAAAACTAATGGCTTAGGCTTTATGTCGCTCGAAAAATTGGCGAGATAAATCATAAAGGTAAGCTGCAACGCACAAGGATGAGATAAACCTCAGCAGAGATTGGCTGAGGTTTGAGACAAATTAAGCAGTAGAGCCAGATTAGCTTACTGCGATAACAGGGAAGTGGTAATTTATGTCGGATCAATACCTATCATCACAAGAATCTGAACTGCGTGTACGTTATAACGATATTACACGCGGCGTTTATTTCATTGGCACAACGCCACCTAAAACCAGTACACCACTTGAAGATGTTGAAGGCATCGCTGATCGCCTTGTGGATCGTATTTGTGATTTAGCCATTGATGGTTTGATTGTTTACGATATTCAAGATGAGGCTTCACGTACTAATAAGCCACGTCCATTCCCATTTAAATCAACCCATGATCCGCGCCATTACTCGTCGCTGTTAAATAAGAAAACCGATAAGCCTGTGATCACTTATAAGAGTGTGGTGCAGTCGGAAACTGAAGAATTTGATGAGTGGCTAAATGAAGCGTGGGATGAATACCGTGTTCGTGACATGGTGCTCGTGGGTAGCCCGTCAGCGAAAAATGAGGTGTCGTTACCATTATCTGCGGCTTACCAAACCTTGGCGGATAACCGTAATAACTTCTTTACTGGCGGCATTATGATTGCCGAGCGTCATGCTAAGAAAGGTAATGAGCATGAGCGTTTAATTGAAAAGTACAAGCAAGGTTGTAACTTCTTTATTTCTCAAGCCATTTATGACACCCAAGCAACCATTGATATTCTGACCCGCTATGCAATCGAGTGTAAAGAGCAGGGCTTAAAACCACAGCGTATTATCTTAACTTTCTCACCGTGTGGCAGTGCGAAAACACTGGAGTTTATTGAGTGGCTAGGGGTGAGCGTTCCTGAAGCAACCAGTTTACGTATTCTCAATGCAGAAAACCCATTGCATGAGTCGATTAAGATGTGTTGTAACAGCTTAAATCAGATATTAGATGCGGTTGTGGAGTATGACTTACCACTGGGCTTGAACATTGAAAGCTTAACTAACCGTAAAGAAGAAATTGATGGTTCGATTCTGCTATACAAGCTGCTACGTTCTTCAATGGACAGTCACTTAGCAAAACATGAATTCCGTGTGTTAAAGCGCAAAGCACGAGCAAATAAACAAGCATCGGTTTAACTTGTTTTAGTGAGAAAGCGTAATTAGCGAAATACAGCGTTAAAAATGGCTACCGACTTGAAAGAGCGGTAGCCATTTTTGTATCTGTTCTGCTTTCAATTCTCTTTGGAGAGAATGCCGTTAAGGTTTAGGAATTTGGCAATTCTTCTCGCTGGCTGGCTCACAACCACCAGTACATAAAATATCACCCATTTGAGTTTTGATCGCAAAGCCGCCATCTTGTTTTGAACACTGATAGTTACCTTGTTGATCTTCGATACATTGCCCTTTACCACACAGTGGGTTGCCAAGTTTATCTGCATAAATGTGACCAAAAGGTGGTGGGCAAACATAGTCACCTAAGGTTGTTTTTAGACAGTAGCTGGCACTCCATGAGGGGGCTGAGAATAGAAGTAATATCGATAATAGTAGAGTTCTCACAATCCATTCCTTTTTCTGCTGATTTGAACGCTGTGACGTGTTGTTGTGTTTGATAGCCTCAGACAATTGTTCAAATTATAATGAAAAAAATGGCTACCATCTGGGTAGCCATTGTCGTTATTTATTAGTGTTTCGTGAACGGGAATAGTTCAATTACATTAAGCCGAGTACCGACCACCAAGCTAAACCTGAAGTCATAAAGATGATTGCACCACCGATGGAAATCACCAAGCCGATCTTCATCCACTCTTTATCATTATGGTATTGATAGCCCATTAATAACGGGTTACGTGCATGGCTGTAAGTGGTTAGGTTACAACCGATATTGGTAATACCTGCAACAGCGAGAATCGCAATCAATGGGTTCACACCTAATGCCATGAGAGAGCCGATGATAACAGGACCTAATGCCACCACTTTTGCTGTACCTGAGGCAAAGAAGTAAGCAGTTAACAGGTAAAAACTCATCATCACAATCAGAATTAATGTCGGGCCTGCGTTACCCATGCTGCTACTGATCATGTCTGATACGCCATGACCAACCCAACCAGTAAAGCCTAAGGTTTTTAGTTGGCTTGCCATACCCATTAATACAGCGAACCAAATTAAGGTATCCCAAGCGCCTTTCTCTGCTTTAACGTCGTTCCAATTTAAAACGCCAAGCACGAGTAGGGCTGATAAACCAATAAACGCAGCCGTGGTTGAGTGAAGACTTAAGGCTTTACCGCCTACCCACATCACAATCAAACCAATGAATACCGCAATTAGTTTCCACTCAGCTTGAGTCACTTTGCCCATTTTCTTTAATTCTGCTCGGGCAAATTTTGGTGCTTCTGGGGTTTGTTTGGTTTCTGGGTTAATAAATTTATACAGAATGAATGGTATGGTTAGCAGTAGCGTAAGTGCAGGAATTAATAAGTACATTGCCCAGTGGGTGAATGTCATTGTGATCCCTGCAACTGAACTGGCAATACCAACCAATGCTAAGTTACCTGCAAAGCCGGTTTGAAAACCCACAGCTGATGCATCGTTCATAGCACTAACAGACGAGATTAAGTATTTACCTAACTTGGTGTCGTCTTTGTTGATGGTTTTGGCTAATGAATCGGCAATGGGAGAAACAATGGCAGAGCGTGCAGTATTACTTGGTGTCGCAGGGGCAATTAAGAAATCGGCAACCCCTAAACAATAAGCAATACGCAGCGATGACTGACCAAATAAGCTTAATAATACTAATGCAATACGACGACCTAAGCCTGTTTTAGCAAAGGCTCTGGCGATCATAAAGGCAATCACAATTAACCAAATCAGAACGTTATTAAAGTTGCTGGTGGCAGCCATAATCGCCGCTTTTGCTGAGGTTTCACCGCCAGCATGTAGCACGGCATAAACAGAAACGGAAATAACGGCAACAGCACCAGTAGGGAGTACGTTTGCGACAATGGCAGCAATGGTGGCAATGAAGATGATGGCGGTGTGGTAAGCAGCGAGTGAAAGTCCCGAAGGTGGAGCAAATTGCCAAGCGATAATACTTAAAAGAATGATAGCAAGAGAGGGGATGAGTTTTATCGCTAATAGCGGTTCTTTAGGACTGGCTATAGCTGAAGATTGTTTCGCGTGTTCCATACTAAGCTCAACAGTAATTGTGTTATGCTTAAATGGTATTTTAAAAGCGATTGTTTGCCTATGATCTGGATCACTGGTTATTCCCTCTGGATATATTTATTTTGGTGATATTAAATATGTCAGACATTTTCCGATAATTGTTTCTCTAATGCTGCAATACAGAGTGTTACAGCCAGTGGTGCACTTTTATTAAAAGGGCTTAGTGCATAGATCGTATTGCTGGATAAACTCATATTTAGAGGCAGAGGAACAATAGTATTTTCCTGATGTGAGCTGATTTGAGATAAATAAAAATCAGGAATAATACCAATCCCAGCCCCTGCTTTTATTAACGCCACGCAACTGTGAAAAGAGTTGGTTGTACAGTGCGCTTCTGTTTCATAAATCATAGTTTCCCCATTGGTTGCAGTGAATACGTGCTTAATGTGTTTGCCTTGCCATTGATTAGCTATGTAGGGCAATTGGTGAATATCAGTTGTGTTTAATTGCGCTGAACCACACAGTACGTCTTTAAATTCACCGAGTCGTTTTTGCTTCAGATTGCTGTCTTGCGATTGTCCCACGCGGATCGCTAAATCAATATCGTATTTCATTAGGTTAACGTGTTGATCATCGCTGATAAGCTCTGGTTTTAACTTTGGGTATTGCTTCATTAAATCGGCAATGACAGGAGACACCAAGGTATCCATCAAAGCATTCGGTGCGGTAATACAAAGCCTGCCTTGGGGCTCTGTTTGCATTTCTTGGGCTTGATCCCACGCAATATCAGCAATGGTATTGATTTCACGACAGCTTTGATAGAACGCTTCGCCTGCCTGAGTTAGGGTATGGCGACGAGTCGTTCTTTTAAGTAACGTAATACCAAGTTCTTGTTCTAATGCTTTTAGATGCTGGCTAACAACGGATTTGGATAAATTAAGCTTATCGGCTGCTGCTGATACTGAGCCTGCCTCTACGATGTGAGCAAAGATCGACATCTGTCTTAGTTTGTTCATGATTGTTCTCTTTTATTAAACAGTCATTTCTATTATCTCTGTTTTTCGAAATAAGTGATATGGGTAATCTAGTTATCAAATCACTAAATAAACGGAGTAAATGATGGTTGATAATAATGTACTTGAAGCATGTAAAGCTGGACTACAAGCGTGGCAAAACGCATTTAATCGTCAGGATGCAAAAGGCTGTGCAGAGCAATATAACGATGCGAGTGTGATGGAAGCGCGTCCGTTTGGTATTTTTGAAGGTAGAGATGCGATTGAAAACTTTTGGCAAGGCATTATTGACCAAGGCTTTAATGATGTTAATTACACGGATGTGACTTGGGAGCCCGCTGGTGATAATGGTTTTATTTTGTCAGCGAAATGGACCATGAATAAAGCATTTGGTGTTGTACATAAAGAGCTTTGGGCGATGCAAAGTGATGGTAGTGCAAAGCTTGTTTCTGATTGCTTTGAAGTGCAAGGTGAGCGTTAAAACACGCAGTGATTGGCGATAATAATAAAAAGACAATGCCATAAAAATAACGCAGCAACAGGTTCACTGTCGCTGCGTTTTTTAATTACGGTTATTGAATATTACAAATGTTGAGTTTTCTTTGACTGCCAGCCCCTAGCATTGTGACATTCTCTTTTTCATTTACTTGCCGCCATGCAGTTTGTTCTTTAGGCGTCAGATCGGAAGGACGGTAATCCAAGTTGGAATAACGAGAAATCATGACTTGTTTATCTAAATCTTGCGAAAGGTTATTGATAACATCCGTTGTGACTTCTCCATCAGAATATGCCATTACGAGTATGTCATTGTGCTCCTCTAGGGCTTGGTTAAGCTGGTTATGAGTTTGTGCTTCATATTGAACGTCTTGGTATTCAATCGGGGACTGTGCTTTCTTGCCTGATAATGCACGGTATAGTTTTTGTGATTTACGCCTTTTTAGTGAGCCAACAGGCGTTTCATTTGCTGCACTGTAGACATTTACCACTTTAATATCATTTTGAGCGGCATATTTGAGAACCGATGATTGGTTACCTAGTCCGCGTCGGGTAACCGTAGGTGAGTTTGATAAACTGCGTGATAGCCGCTGCTCTGTGGGATCAATAAGTACAATAGCGGGTTGCTTTCCTTCACTGAGTGATTGCTTTAATGCTCGTTTTACTTCGATATGTGCCTGTTTGCCTTCCAAGGTGTCCCAACTAGGTTCACTTAACCGATAGGATGCAGGTCTGACATCAACAGGGTAAGGATGATATTGATATTGTTCTGCAGGCCAATAAGTATTGCGTTTCTTTGCCCCTAAATCATCAGCAAGATGATATTCGCTTACTACTTGTTCATTGGCTAGGAAGGTTTTAGGTTTTTCTTGTCCTAATTTTTTCCAGTCGTAATAAATTTTCTCTCTTGCATTAATGGCACGAAGACGTACCTCACTGATATTAGTGTCAGCAGGGCGTCCATTTTGCGCATTATTGTAATGGGCGATACCTGTTGTTTGGTATTCCGCATTGGCAATGCTGTACTCTGTAATGGCTTGATGTTCAGGATGACGATGCATTAAGTGAACATTGCCTTGTGGCATTGCACCAGAGGAATAATCACGCGCATGGATCAATTCATGCCCTAAAGCGACAGCTTGATCAAAAGGGCTATTAACACCTGGGATATTGACAACTTCTGTGGTTGAAAAGAATACGGTATTAGATAACCCCTTTCCGTTAGATTGCCTTTGTAGTGCTTCTGCTATTTGTTCTGGTTCTGAAAACTCTGAGGCTTTAGTTTCAAATAATCGTCCTTGGCTTTCTGGCTCTCGAATAACGGTTGCGACTGTTGTTTTTGAACTATCAACGCCGACAGTGTATTCAATCAGTGGGCTAACAGCGTCATCTGGTGCATTAATTGGCGTATAAGTCCCAATTTGACGCAGTATTTCTCGACCTGAATTCGACATTTGAAGTTTACGTATTAGCAGTTTGATATCAGCAAGATAGGCATCATTTTTCGTTTGAACATAGAGGTTTTTTGATACTCGATAGAGAAGACCATACTGATGTGAGTTATAGCCTAAAATGACTTTTACACCATCGGGTGCATCATAAAAGTTCCCCATAAAATGTTGCCCATTGGCAAAGCTGAAATGGGTATAAAACAAACCAAGTAAGAGATAAGTGAATTGGATTTTACGAGTCATGATTATGCAGATTCCTCTAATGTGATTTGCAGATCGATCCATTGTTCAAGTTCGTTCAATAGCCATTCATTTATATGTGGGAGAAGCGGGAATTTATCTTGTTGCACAATAGCCCCAAGCTGCTGAATAGCATCGGCTAAATTACCTTGCTGTAACGTTGGATTTATTGCCGCTAGTGTTTGCCATAATGGATCATTTATGATGTTGGAGTGTTGCTGTTCTAATGCCGCAGTGTGATGAGCTAACAAATAGCTTTCATGGAGAGGAGAGAGACGAGTCACGAACAATTGATTGGATTGTTCTTGGCTGTTGGCTAATAACCCAATGTTGCTCTCTGATTGTTGGTGTTGCGCAATTTGTGCGAATACAGCGAGATCACCTAAAAGGTAGTGTAGCTCGTTTGCATTTTGGGTTTCGCTAACCAGTTGCATGATGTATTCAACGGCATCTTGTTCTGTAATGGGATATTCTGAGTTAGCTTGATGCAATATTTGATCAAAAATATCAGCCATGATGGGCGAGTGAAAACGTAAATATTTGGCTGGGTAAAGGTTTGGAAACGGCACTGTGTAGTAAAGATCACGCACATAGGCCGCAGAGATAGTTTGCTCAAAAATAGGCTTAATGTAATCGATAAAGACAAAATATTGGGTTAAGTTGCTAATAGCCCCTCCGTACGGTTTTTCTGTCAAAATATATTCGTACCAGCGACTTAATTGATACCAATTTTTTTGCACTGCTGGATCGGTATTGTCTATTCCTTTTGTCGTCAAATAGTCGTGATAGGGTGTTTGAAAAGGAGGCACATCGAGGTTAGGTAATAGACTAATTAATGATTGGAAAATATCATTCGCATTGTGACCAGAAACATAAGCTTGCGCTAATAGATTTAGGTTATGTTTGAGTAAACCTTTTGGCCAACCGCGCTTTAATCTTACATAAATAATTTGCTCTACAGTGAGCTTAGGCGTGTAGTGAAGTACCTTGGCAAGTTCAGGATCTTTTTTAATATGATAGGTATCGTAGATAGCGCCACTGTCTTTACAGGCATCGAGAGAGTCCTGAATACCACCAGGGTAGACTGAAGGCACTCCCCAACATTCACGGGCTGGTTGCACTTCAAAAGTTGCAGTATTCAACTGCTCTTCTGAGAGGTAATCAATATTCCAGTATGCTTTGGCATATTCTCGAAGGCCACTTTTTCGCGCTTGGTCTAACAGGTAAGAACGATTGATGCTGGCATGGTTACGTATGTTTTGAACGTGGTGTTTAGCTCTGGCAATGATGGTATTAAGTATTTGATCACGATGTTGCACAAGTCGTTGTTGAACGATGGCAACCAAACGTTGTTTCGCGTTAAATATATTAGCGCTTAAGCGGTGGTTTTCCGCATTGTTGAGGTTGTCGATTAATTGATTAATACGTATTGGACCTGCATTTTTTATACAATTAACAATGTGCTGATGAGTCGCTTGTGCTGGTTGGCATAAGGGCTGATGTAGAGTGGTATTTTCTGAGACATGACCAAGAGTTTTAAGTAATTCCAGATCCATTCTAGCCATTTGTTTCGCTAGTTGACGGTCATATGCTGCTGCAATGCGTCGATACTCGGTATCACCAATCAGTAATAGTTGATCAACATACATTGATATAGTGAGATCCAAATATTGATCGTATTTATTAAGTAAGTTGATAGCATCTTCTTTTCTATGATGTAACTGAGTAAATTCCGCACTGAAATTTGAGAAAACATAGTGTTTTTGTTGCTCAAACTCTTCAACTTTTTGTTTTGCAGAGAAATACTTAATGTCATTGGAAAGGGCGTTTAATTCATCACCGACTAACGGCAAAATAGAGAATATCGCAGCGGTTTTGTCTAAATTAGTTGCAGATTCTTCGCTAAAGGTTTCAACAACATTATTTAGCCATGCGCCAACAGCCACTGCATCGCCAATTGGGCCTAAGACTTCCATTGTGGTTGAGGCTGCATTCCCTAATTTACTTAATATTGCTTCACCACTCGCGGTATTTTCTATTTGTGAAGGTACATTATTTAAAGCAGATGTTGTTTTTGGCCATGCTGCTTTAAATGTATCATTATGGCTATCATGTTCTAATTCTCCTAAAGTGGAGCCAAATTGTGGTTCATGATAGATTTGATTGTTGAATCGGGTAATGTTGCGGGCGGTATTAATATCTTCAAAGGATTGGGTATCTTGAATATTATCTCCAAAACATAATGCATAGCTGATGGGGCTTATTAATATATTAATTAAGCCTAGTG
>NZ_SSMG01000041.1 GCF_009873615.1 Photobacterium lucens | reverse complement strand
CTTTAGATTTCGATATTGTTGCTATTTCTTTCATATATAAGGAATTATTTCACGGCTTGAAATAATAGGTTTGTTGTTATTTGTTATCATTTCTAGTAATGAATCGGAAAAAATAGCGTTATTGGTGTTATTTTTCCAATATAAAAATCATAAAAAAGAGGAGGAAGTATGCAAGTAGCCATTTGTGGATGTGGTTGGCTAGGGTTACCGCTGGCAAAAGCGTTATATAAGCAGGGCTGTAATGTTTATGGTACTAAAACAACATTAGTGGATGCCAAATTGTTAGCGCAATGGGGCATTAATGGTTTTCAGATGCAGTTGCCATTAGAGAGCTGTGAGCAAATAGAGTATTTAGCTCCGTTACTGGCGAGTGATGTGATGGTTATTAATATTGCAGCCGGTCGTCATGCTATTGATAAAGAGCAGCATTATCAAAATGTGATGTCACTTTCTCATGCGGCAGAAAATGCGGGATGTAAGCGTATCATCTTTATTAGTACCACATCGGTTTATGACGGGCGACAAGGGAAAGTCGTGGAAACGGATGATGTCATGCCCATAACGAGTTCTGCTTTAGTGCATGTCAAAATTGAACAGGCGTTACGTGAGCAATGGGGCGAAAAACTCACGATTTTACGCTTATCAGGTTTGATTGGTGATGATCGACATCCTGTTAAGTTTTTAGCGGGTAGACAAGGAATCAAGGATGGTAATAGCCCTGTTAACTTGATTCATTTAGATGATTGTATTGCTGCAATCTGTCGTCTTATTGAGAAGAAAGCGGAAATGCCAGTTTTACATTTAGCCGCAGGTTTTCATCCTTCTCGTCATGACTACTATACCCAAATGGCAAAACAACGATCGCTGCCTTTACCTCAATTTGAGATGGATAACAGTGATAACAATGGCAAGGTGATTGACGCCAGCGCAACCTTAGCGTGGTTGGGGATCAGTTTGAAGTATAACGATTTGCTGATCAATAAATAAAAAAAACGCTGAACATCAGTTCAGCGTAAAGTTGCAATTAAGAGTTAAATTGCAGTGGCAATTTGGATTATTAGTGAATGTTCGACGGCCAGTTAAACAAATGTCACCAATAATATGGATTCTATATATTCAGACTCCAAATCTAACGCCGAGTTCAAAAAAGATCGAAAAAAATTCCCCAAAGATGCATTTTATTTAATGAACGGTGTTTTTATTGCTTTTCTCTGGTAAATAGGCAAAAAAAATCCCATTAAAAATAGATTTAATGGGATAAAAAAGTTCCGTAAATATAACAAAAAAGTTCAGCAGTAGTGGATATCAAACATAAAAAAATCTGTAACATACTGATTCAATAACCAAAGGCATAGTAGGATATTCAATCAATCATACTAGTAAGACTAGGCATATTTCTGTTAGTTCAAAAAAAATGAAAAAAAATGCGATTTTCTTATGTTGCGGCTTAAACAAGCAGTTTTTCTATAAAAAAAGCCCGCTAAAAAGGTAGCGGGCAAAAACAATTTTACAATTAGGAGTTAAAGCAGTAGTGGCATTTACAATGATAAAAATCGTCTAAACAGTACGTTTCGTAAAATCTTTATCAGTATGAATACATTAATTATGACTATGCCTATGGGCAAAGGTTCCTAAAATATTCATATTTTTTGATAGATAATTTTTACTGTTTATAACACTATGATTTTTAAAGCTAATTAAATGCAACTGCTCACCATCATGCAGTGGCGTTTACTTCTAATGATTCATTATTTTCTGGTTGGGCGTTAGTCGCTGTTTTAGCCGCAGGGTTTTTGGTTAGTACTGAGAACACTAACGCTACACCCATGATGATTGCCGAGTAGAAGTAAGCCAACTCATAAGTACCTGTTGAATCCACAGCTGCAGCAGCAATCACAGGGCCAATGAAGCCACTTATGCCCCATGCAGTGTAAACCACACCATAGTTAGTGCCGTAGTTCTTTAAGCCGTAGAAACCGGCAGTTAATGATGGGAATACTGCTGGTAATGTACCGTAACAAAGCCCCGCAACAGCCATACCAAGGATCAACCCTGCATGGGTTGTGTAGTGTGGGAATAGGATCATATTGGCAATAGAAAGGACAAAAGACAGGGTTAGTGTTTTTAGACCACCAATTTTGTCACATAACATGCCTGCGAAGACACGACCAGAGGTATTGAATAGCGCTAGGATCACAACAAGGTGCGCCGCATCTGTCATGTTCGCTTGTGTTGCAGCTATCGATGTAATGTTACCAATGATCATTAAGCCTGTGGATGATGCACAAAGGTACATAATCCAAATGCTGTAGAATTGAGTTGTTTTTAGCATCTCAGTCCAACGCATTTCAGATTGTGCCACAACCGTTTTTTTCTCTTCTTTATTACTTGCTGCAGCTACTGGCACATAGCTTGCTGGTGGGTTGGTGATAGTAAAAGCAAGTGGTGTCGCAATACACAACAAAGCAATACCTAAAATATTAAAGCTGTAATTAATACCGTAGCTTGCAATTAAAGATGTGATTAATGGTGCTAGGTATACGCCAGCTAAACCAAAACCTGCAGCAATTAAGCCATTAACCAAGCCACGTTTAGATGGATGGAACCATTTCATGGCCGCTGGGCTTAAGCAGGCATAGCTAAAACCGATACCGCCACCAGCAAGAATACCAAACGTAAAGATTAATTGAGTTGGGCTAGTGACATAACCCGACGCAATTAAGCCTAAGCCTGAGCAAATTGTACCTGCGATTAACACACGTTTTGGACCAAATTTGTCTTGTAGAATACCAGCTAAAAGAAGAGTTACTGAGAATGTAATGATAGCAATGGTATAAGGCAAAGAAGCTTCAGCGTTTGACCAGCCTAAATTAACAACAAGGGCCTTTTTAATACGCTCCAAGTAAACAAAATACCAATACATAAATTAATACAAAAACCAGCAATAAGAATTTGCTTTGCTCTATCAAACATGAAGTTTCTCTCTGATGATATTTATATAACGAAATGTCATACAAATATAATGACGTAATATTTTGAAAAAATAACTTACAAATATTACGTGTTAATTTCTTGCCGTGGATTCTATTGATA
>NZ_SSMG01000400.1 GCF_009873615.1 Photobacterium lucens | reverse complement strand
GATTGTTTTGTAAAGTTATCGCAAAATAATCCTTGGTTATTTGATTTTACTCACATTTTTATTAAGACTAATACCATTCGAAGCGTAAAGAGCATTAGTTTTCAATGGTAAAGTATCAAATTGGTAGAGCGACATTTTACCCTGCTCTTAATTTAATCAACATTGATCAGCAAAATATTACGCTGGATTTTAATGATGTCATTATACTTTGCTATCTACTAAATAATGCAAATCGCTTTACGACAATCGATAATATCAAAAAAACGTGTTTTCCTAATGAAGCACATGCAGAAGATATTATCCATCACTCCATAAATAGTCTAAAGACATTAATTAATAATGTTAATAACAGTACTACCTTAGTGTTTTCTTTATGGGGAATTGTTTATTTCAAAGTATCTCATCATGATAAAGGTGACGCTGACTTATTAAAACGTTTTATTTTTTTACTTTCTATTTCTTTAATTGTTGTATCAATCATTTTATTGATAAAGTCACCACAAAAAGAGTATATGGATAGTAATATTTCAACCTTTAACTTTTCAAACAATGGAAA
>NZ_SSMG01000399.1 GCF_009873615.1 Photobacterium lucens | reverse complement strand
TATCAACTATGTGCAATCTTTGTATTTATTTATGCTGACTAGATAGAGGCACAAAGCCTAATTAACTACAGATTGAAGATGAATCCATTAACTATGCCTTATATACGAGGCCATTTAACGCAGAGATCAAGTGTATTCACTTACGCATCTCTAACGACTTACACTTAGCGCCAAACAACAGAGAAAATCATGCAAGCCATTGAAATAGGAATATTTTTACATTTTCTTGTCGGTCTTTTTGCAACCGTAAACCCAGTTGGGATCATGCCTGTTTTTGTTTCATTAACAGGTTCTATGACACCTGAGGAGCGAAATAAAACCGCCCTTACCACCAACATTGCTGTTGCCATTATTCTGGTCGTCGCCTTGATTGCTGGTCAGCACTTACTGGATTTATTTAGTATTTCTATAGACTCTTTCCGCGTAGCCGGTGGTTTGCTACTGCTTAGCATCGCCTTTTCGATGATGAGCGGTAAGATTGGTGAGGTGAAGCAGAATAAAGAAGAGAAATCAGAATCTGCGATTCGTGAACAAGTCGGTGTAGTGCCACTTGCAATGCCGTTAATGGCTGGACCTGGTGCTATCAGTTCAACCATTGTTTACGGTTCAAAATATCCGGGAATGACAACAACAATTGGTATCGCTATTACTATTGTTGTGTTTGCTTTTGGCTGTTGGTTACTATTCCGTTCAGCACCTCTGATTGTACGTTTCCTTGGTCAAACCGGCATTAACGTGATCACTCGTATCATGGGTTTGATCCTAGCGGCTCTAGGTATCGAATTTATCATTAACGGCTTGAAAGTGATGTTACCTGGCTTGGTATAAGCCTGAACGCACCATCGCATCACTAAATAAAGTTAATAATTAAAGATAAAGTCTCGGAATTTCCGGGACTTTTCATTTCTCAGCCTTTCTCAGCGTCATTTACTCATCTTGTCAGTGTTTAATTTGCTATACTACTCTGCTGTTTAATACGCCATGCAAAATAAAATAGCCATAGCATGGTTTATGTATTTCGTTAACTGACACCCTATTATGATTAAACTGACACCAAGACAACGCCTCTATCAAATTATTTTCGGCACTTCGACACGCGCAGGTCAGCTATTTGATATTGGCTTAATCATTGCCATCATTAGCTCTGAACTCATTCTGATCATTTCATCAGTCTCTAGTATCGAATCAAAATTCTCGACCGCCTTACTCGGGGCTGAATGGTTCTTTACGATTCTATTCACCATTGAATATGTTTTACGTCTATATTGTTCGCCAAGACCGCTTGCTTACGCCCGTAGTTTCTATGGCATTATTGACTTAATTGCCATAGTCCCTGCTTATATCTCATTCTTTATTCCAGGCTCAAACTACTTATTGATTGTTCGTTTGATCCGTGTGTTACGTATTTTCCGTGTACTAAAGCTGGCGCGATTCTTACAAGACTCCAATATCCTTTTGCGTTCATTACGTCATGCTCAACGCAAGATCTTTGTTTTCTTCAGCTCAGTGTTAATCCTGGTTACGGTATTTGGCTCTTTGATGTTTTTAATTGAAGGTCCTGAAAATGGCTTTACTAGTATCCCAAAAAGTATTTATTGGGCAATTGTCACCATTACGACCGTCGGTTATGGCGATATCGTGCCACAAACCGTTATGGGTAAAGCGTTAGCATCACTCACCATGTTACTTGGTTACTCCATCTTGGCAGTACCTACTGGTATTTTGACCGCAGAGCTCAATCAAGAAATGAAAACGACTCGTAACTTAAGGCGCTGTCCAAACTGTGCCACCAGCGGTCACGAGTTAGATGCTGATTACTGCAAAAAATGTGGTACTCAGTTACCAGATCAAATTTAAATCAATTTCAGCTTGCCATTTTAAATGGCTTTCACATTAACCATTTGATCTATAAGACGTGATCTGAACCGTGTTTTTATAACATCAATCAAATCATCATCTTATATGGTCTACATTTATCTTCATCATTTTGGGAAATAGTAAAGATTAATGCGATTAACCATATATTCATTACTCTGTAGCTTGATACTGATCTTCAGTACGCCAGCCTCAGCCAGCTTAACGCTTTTTGATAATAATCAGCCAGAATTAACACCTGCTGCGACGCAAATTCATACCGCGATTGATGCGCTGCCCGATCAGCATTTATTTACCAAAAATGATGTTCGAAAAGTTAACTCACTGCTATCAAAAACCCTGTCACAGCAAGCGCAACACCGTAAGTTACTTGCTGCGGCGTTGACTGCTTATCATAATAGTGATGATAAAGAGCAAGCATGGAAGAAGCTGTCTTCTGTCTACAGCTCACTGCTCAGTATTAGCCAAGATAAAGAACGTTTACTTGATCTAAGCTCATCGGCAATTCAAGACAAAGTAACGGGGTTTGGTCCATTTGGTGTCCAACAGTTCAAATTAGAGCTGTCTATTACTGCGCTTAACTTGCAGTACATGGCGCTATACCAACTACGTAGTTTCCAAGGGTTACTACAGGATATGTGGATCTCACCTGTCCCTGTCTTAATGGTGGCACTGAAAGTTTGCGGTATTTTATTCCTACTATTCTGGTGGCAACGTAACAGTGCGCGTTTAATTGAGCATTTCCGTGAAACACAATTAGAAAGCAATCCACATCCTAATCTGATCTTCCGTGCTATTTGGTACATCAGCCGCGCACATCGTCCAATTGGTTGGTTAATTGCAATCACGTTATCGCTACGCATTGTTTCTCAATTACCGAGCTTGCATCACTTAATTTACTTAGAAATATTCACTTGGTGGATCCTAGGTGGCTCAATTGCTGTTCGCTTTATTCTTGAGTTTGCACGTCGTAACAGTATCAACAACAGTGATACCGAAGTGGTTGCACTGCGCCTATCAACGATTCGTCAGTACGTATGGGGATTTATTGCAGCAGGTGTGATCTTGCAGATCTCTGCCCGTACATTAGGTCAAGGTACGATTTACGCTTGGATTTGGTCAGTTATTTTCTTTGGCTTTATTCTACTAACGTTAGTAACACTTCGCCGCTGGCGACACATTGTGTTTAAGCGTCTTGAAGACGTTCCACACATGCCTATCTCTATTAAGTGGGCGGTTAATCATAAAGATAAATTCTTACTGTCAATTCCAGCAACAGCACTTGGTGCAGTATGGCTGACATTACGTCGCTTCCAACATACATTGGTTGCCAACTTATCGAAGTACATTTTCTTCCGCCACGCCTTAGCTTACTTATTCCGTATTGAAGTTGCCAAGCAAACAGAAACGGCACGTGAACAGCTAAACATGGTACGTATTAAAGGTACTGCTACCTATGATTATGTCACGCCAGGCAGTGATGATAGCCCAATCATCGAAGACTATGCTATTGATGAAATTAAGCAGCTATCAGGTTATGTACTAACAGATAAACCCGCTGTTTGTGTGGTATCAGGTGAACGTGGTATCGGTACAACAACCCTACTTCGCCGCTTATTACATAAAGTCAAGAACGCAACGCCGATTTATATTAACTGTCCATACGATGGCTATTCAGAGCTATTACAACAATTGGCGAGTGAACTTGGTTTAGCCGCAGACAGTGATGAAGCGACAATCCTCGATTTCTTACGTAATAGTGAGGAGACGTATTTATTCGCTATTGATAACGCTCAACGCTTAGTCACCCCAAAAGTGGGTGGTTTAAATGATTTAATGAAGATCACAGACTTAATGCGTCGTAGCCGTAAGAGCCACCGCGCACTGTTTGCGATTGAAAAATCATGCTGGCGTTTTGTCGATCGTGCCCGTGGCGAGCGTTTGCTGTTTGATTTAGTGACATTTATGCCACGCTGGAGCGAACAACAAATCGGTGATCTCCTAAAAACTCGTTTTTCTTCAGAAGGTGAATATGCCATTAGCTTCGAAGGCTTAGTGCTACCTCGCCAGTGGGATGAAGATGACATCACAGAAGAAGAGCGTGCACAGCGTGGTTTCTTCCGTATTTTATGGGACTACTCTGACGGTAACCCAACGGTTGCGGTACGTTTTTTCCGTTTCTCACTGCAACGTGATAAAGACACAAATAAAGTGCTTGTTCGCTTATTTAAAGCACCACAATCTGACGATCTTGAGCAAATGCCTAAACCTATGTTGGCGGTACTGCGTTCTATCGTTCAATTGGAAGTGGCTTCACCTAAAGAGCTATCAGAATGTACTCAGCTCAGTATTTCTGAAGTGATTGGTACCCTACGTTACTTCCAGAGCCGTGGTTTTATTGAATGGTCTGATGATAAGGCAAAAGTGTCTGATCACTGGTTCCGCCATATTACTAATGTCCTCCACCGTCAGCACTTATTGGTGAAATAAATGAAGCGTTTATTGTTTTTATTCAGTGCACTGCTGCTCAGCTTTTCTCCTGCAGTATTTGCCGATGACATGCCTAACATCGAAAGCTTTCAACAGTTTGCAAGCTTGATCCGTTGGAGTGGCGTATTATTTTCTATCTTAACCGTTAGTGCTGCATGGCTATTTTTACGTTTTATCCAATCGGTGGTAGATGGTATTAGTAGCCAATTTGCTCAGCGTCGAATGTTGCTACAAAAGCTGCAATCTTTCTTCCAATTCTTCATTTATATGTCGACAGGTATCGCCGTATTTATGATGAGTTTCCGTGTTGATGATCGTATCCTCGCGCTTATTGGCGGTACGATTGCGGTATCTGTGGGTTTCGCCTTAAAAGACTTGGCTGCTTCATTCATTGCAGGTTTAACAGTAATGATCGACCGCCCGTTCCAAGTTGGTGATCGCGTGACCTTTGAAGGTAACTATGGCGACATCATTACTATTGGTTTACGTTCTGTACGTATGCGTACCCTGACCGATGACATTATCACTATCCCAAACAACAAATTCTTAAGTGAAGTAACGGTGAGTGGTAACTATGGTGCACTAGATATGCAGGTAGTGATCCCGTTTTACATCAGCATGGATCAAGACATTCGCCTTGCCCGTGATTTGATCCAAGAAGCCGCATCATCAAGCCGTTACATTCACTTACCAAAGCCTGTAACAGTATTGGTGAAGCAAACTATTACAGATAACTATTTAGCTATCATGCTGACCTGTAAAGCCTATGTGGTTGATACTAAGTATGAAAAGCTATTTGAAACCGACATTACTTTGCGTGTAATGGAAGAGTTTGCCCGCAATGGTATCAAACCACCAACGATTGCACTAAAAAGCGCATAAAGTGCAGATATAAAAAAACCGAGCATCTCGCTCGGTTTTTTTATTAATCGTTGTAATTACTTACGACGCCATGTTGTGCCCTGTGCACCATCTTCTAAGATGATACCCATTGCCATTAGCTTATCGCGCGCTTCATCCGCTGCAGCCCAATCTTTTGCTGCACGCGCATCAAGACGTTGTTGGATCAATGCTTCAATTTCTGCCACATCATCATCTTCACCTGCACCACCTTGTAGGAAAGTTTCAGGCTCTTGAGATAGCAGACCTAGCACATCAGCAAGCTCACGCATACGTGCACCTAATACCGATGCCGCCGCTACGTCGTCAGCTTTCAGACGGTTAATTTCACGCGCCATATCAAATAGCACAGAGTAAGCTTCAGGCGTGTTGAAATCATCATCCATTGCTTCTTTAAAGCGAGCTACAAACTCTTCACCACCAGCCGCTTCAACAGACGTATCAAGACCACGAAGTGATGTGTATAGACGCTCTAGTGCAGAACGTGCTTGTTTCAGGTTCTCTTCGCTGTAGTTTAGCTGGCTACGGTAGTGACCAGACATTAGGAAGTAACGTACCGTTTCAGGATCGTAGTGGTTTAATACATCACGAATCGTGAAGAAGTTACCTAATGACTTCGACATTTTCTCGCGATCAACCATTACCATGCCACTGTGCATCCAAGTATTTACATACTGAGTGTCGTGTGCACAGCAAGATTGTGCGATTTCATTTTCGTGGTGTGGGAACTGAAGATCTGAACCACCACCGTGAATATCAAAGTGATCGCCTAAGATTGCAGAGTTCATTGCTGAACATTCAATGTGCCAACCTGGACGACCTGGACCCCATGGTGATTCCCATGTAGGTTCACCTGGCTTAGACATTTTCCATAGTACGAAGTCGAGTGGGCTACGCTTCGCCGTTTCGATATCAACACGTGCGCCAGCTTGAAGCTGATCAAGATCTTGCTTAGATAAACGACCGTAATCTTCAAACTTACTCACTTCAAACATCACATCGCCATTTGATGCAACATATGCAAAACCACGCTCAATTAAACGCTCACAAAGGGCGATAATTTCTGCAATAAACTGTGTCGCACGTGGCTCAACGTCTGGACGTTTCATACCTAATGCATCGAAATCTGCATGCATTTCACCGATCAAACGTTCAGTTAATGATTCACAACTTTCGCCATTTTCAGCAGCACGCTTGATGATCTTGTCATCGATGTCAGTGATATTACGTACGAAAGTTAGATCGTAACCAGAATAGCGAAGGTAACGAGAAACCACGTCAAAAGATACAAACGTACGGCCGTGTCCAATGTGACACAAATCGTAGATCGTTACTCCACAGACGTACATGCCTACTTTACCAGGCTGGATTGGGGTGAATGCCTCTTTCTGTCGTGTGAGCGAGTTATAGATCTTTAACATGTCTCTTCATTACTCATATTATGGGGTTACAAATTTAGAAAGGTAATTACACCTTTTATGCCTTTTGTTGGCAAGGAAAATCCTTTGCTGAATGCTATTTTAGCAATTAGTCAACGATTGATCGGGTAATGTTTGTCTGAGCAGGCTATGGTAAGTTAATATTCGACACTTAAAAGAAAATACTCCATTAAGGAAAAGATCATGATTACCCTTCACACAAATTTTGGTGACATCCAAATTAACCTATTCGAAGAACAAGCACCTGAGACATGTGCAAACTTCCTTCAATACTGCCGTGATGGTTTCTACAACGGTACTATTTTCCACCGTGTTATCGATGGTTTCATGATCCAAGGCGGTGGCATGGCACCGGGTATGGAAGAAAAAGAAACACGTGCACCAATCAAGAACGAAGCAAACAACGGTCTTAGCAACAAGACAGGTACACTTGCAATGGCGCGTACTAATGCTCCTCACTCTGCAAGCTCTCAGTTCTTCATCAACGTTAAAGACAACAACTTCCTAGACTTCACTGGCGAAAACATGAGTGGCTGGGGCTACTGTGTATTCGGTACTGTTGTTGAAGGTATGGACGTTGTTAACAAGATCAAGGCAGTGAAAACTGGTCGTCACGGTTACCACTCTGACGTGCCAGTTGAAGATGTTGTTATCGAAAACGTAACAATCGAAGAATAAGTCTTCTTTATTTATCAAGGGTAGCGATCTGCTACCCTTTTTTCATATGACGACACTATTTATTTCAGATCTGCACTTAAGTGCTAGCCGCCCTGATATGACGGATTGTTTTCTGCGTTTTATGGCAGAGGATACCGCTAATATCGATGCTTTATATGTGCTTGGAGATCTGTTTGAAATGTGGATCGGTGATGATGAAGAGTCCCCTTTCTTACAGCAAATCAAACAGGCTTTTAAGACACTGACAGATTCGGGCATCCCTTGTTACTTTGTTCACGGTAATCGTGATTTTCTGATCGGAAAACGTTTTAGTCAGCAAACAGGGGTTCAGCTATTACCTGAACACTCGGTAGTTGATCTTTATGGGAAACCAACGCTGATCTTACATGGTGATACGCTGTGTATTGAAGATGAAGCGTATCAACGTTACCGCAAAAAAGTACACAACAAGTTCATTCAATGGTTATTTTTCCGTATCCCACTTTCTAAACGAATCCAAATTGGCGAGAAATTTAGAAACAACAGCAGCAAAAATAATCAGATGAAAAGCCAATCCATCATGGATGTAACAGCCAGTGAAGTGGTTCGTGTAATGGAAGAGTTTCATGTTGATCAAATGATCCATGGTCATACTCACCGACCTGATATCCACTCCCTCACCGTTGATGATAAACCTGCGACACGTATTGTGCTGGGTGATTGGTACGAGCATGGCTCTGTACTTGTCGTTACTCCTGATGGTTATCAGTTAGAAACCCGCGCTTTTGATCAAAGTCAGTGCCAATAAAAAAGGTACGCATCGAGCGTACCTTTTCTTTTATGCTGTCTTTTGTTCAACATTCACGTTCTTCAGCTGCTTTCTATCAGTAGCCCAAGAACGATACATAGTAATTGAGGTGTAAAGCACCACACCGCACACTAGCCATGCTAATACCTTCATATCCAGTGATTTCACTAGATATGCTGCAATCACCACTCCAATAGGACCTGTAATTGCGACTGCAACAGATGCTCGACTGTTGATCTTATTGCGGCGAAGGAAACCACCTGCCGAGAAGAAACCTAAGAAGCCACATGAGCACATCATCACAGGGAATGCCGCTAACGGATTCATACCCAACATGTAGATCATCGTCATACATGGTGCATATAAACCGATACCAACCGTCATTAATGCGCCAAATAAGAAGTTACCGGCAATACCGACTGCCAACTTCCACCCTGTTAAGCCTAAGCTGGTACCGCCAAGTGGGAATAGCTTTAACTGACCCGCTAGCATTAAGCCTGCTACCACCAGCAAAGCACCACTCATTACAATACGAATAAGCTGGCGATCCCAGTTCGATACTAATCGTGCACCGACCGTCGCACCTAAACAGGCCGCAACAACCAAGCTAAGTAAAGTAACCGAATCTACATTAACAGCAGTAAGAAATATGAGAGCCTGCACGACCGTTGCTAAAACGGCTTGGCAATTTAACGTACCGGGTAGCACCTGATCGTCAATAAGCTTAAATTGTTTATAACCTGCTGTCATAATAGCGAAACTTCCAACACCAAGAGTGTCACAGAAGTTTGCAAAACCACCAATCAAGGCGACGGGAATAATACGTGTATCTGCTTCCTGCTTCCGGTTTCTTCGCCATGCTCTAATCAGCATCACAATAAAAACACTACCACCAACAAGCAATCCCGCTTGTATCAAGGTAAATATAGACATAAGTTGCACAAATAGGATTTAACAGAATATTCAAAGGGTAAATCAGATAACTCAAGAATAAATGACAAGCATCCGATAGCGATTGCCATTATGACGCTAAAATGTACTCCTGACCATTTTTATTCTCTCACCAAATAC
>NZ_SSMG01000398.1 GCF_009873615.1 Photobacterium lucens | reverse complement strand
AACTATTAATTATTCTAAATAGACATCAGAATTACAGCAAACTTCTCAGGTAAGAGTAAATACAATAAAGGCACCCAACGGATGCCTTTAAAAAACTCATAAATCCTTATTAAATAAGTACTTGTGCAATGGCGTAACCAATACAACAAGCTGATACCACACCAATTAAACCTGGCATCATAAAGCTATGGTTAAAGTACCATTTACCAATTTTCGTTGTGCCCGTTACATCAAAGTTCACAGTTGCAATGTCTGACGGGTAATTAGGAATAAAGAAGTAACCATATGTAGCAGGCATTAAACCAATTAATAATGCTGGACTTAGCCCCATTGCTAAACCAACAGGTAACATCATACGTGCTGTTGCCGCTTGTGAATTAACTACCACTGAAACAATAAATAATGCCAGTGCAAACGTCCATGGATACTGCTGAACCATTTCCGTAATGCCTGATTCAAACGATGGCATTGCATACTGGAAATATGTATCACTCATCCATGCAATACCAAAAATCGCAATCGCAGCGACCATACCAGATTTAAATACCACCCCTTCTGGTACTTTCTGCACATTAGTACGCGTTACTAATAGAATTAAACCACCGAAACCTAACATCATCATTTGAATAATCAATGACATAGAAATAGGTTTAGCATCACCAATCGTGCGAATTTCCGGTACCATCGCGACAATGACAATCGTGATTAACGCTAAAATAAACAGCATTACCGCATGCATGGCTGATTTTGGTAACTCTTCATTTAATGATGTTGAAGTGGTATGCAGAATTTGATCGCGCCAAACTGGGTCATTTAAACGACGTTGATACTCAGGATCATCAGCGAGCTCTTTACCACGACGTAAGCTATACAGAGACAGTAATAACGTACCGCCCAAAGTCGCAGGCACAGTTACCATCAAAATAGATAACAAACTAATAGATTCATTTATTCCTGATAACTGAGCAAGGTAATACACCACCGCCGCAGAAATAGGGCTTGCCGTGATCGCTAATTGCGATGCGACAGAAGATGCAGCCATTGGTCGCTCAGGACGAATACCATTTTTCAGTGCTACGTCACCAATGATAGGCATAATTGAGTACACTGCGTGACCCGTACCTAGCATGAATGTCATCACGTAAGTGACTAATGGACCTACGATAGTCACACGCTTTGGATTGCTACGTAGAATACGCTCTGCAACTTGCAACATGTACTTTAAGCCACCCGCGGCTTCAAGGATCGATGCACATGTCACTACCGCCAAAATAATCAGCATCACGGTGATCGGTGGTGACGTTGGTGGCATACGGAAGATAAACACTTCCACCAACAAACCTAAACCAGATACAACACCAAGCCCAATACCACCAAACCGACTACCGGCATAAAGCACGACAAGTAGGAATATAAACTCAAGGTACAACATTACCTTTCTCCCTGTTAATTCAATATAAAATCCATCTCTAGGGGTAAAGTCGCAATATTTCGCCTAGTGTTTATTGATAACAATCACAGTCTAAACAGGTGAAAAAATAGGCTTCCATCTCTGTGACTCGCACAGCGAAAAAAGCCTATTATCATTACTAAATCAACACATAAGAAAACAGTGAAAGAAACGTTGTATTTACGTTTTTGTAACAGTGTTACTGGGGCATTCATTAATATGGCATAGATCGGCATTCACATCTTGGCTGCCTAATAAACGTAGCCATAATGCAGGAAGGTGCTTGGGTTTCACTTTTCGCTCTTCCATCTTTATCGGGGTCATTAATTGCCAATCTTGCTGTGGTGACTGCTTGGCAACAATAAAACGAAATGGCAAATATTCGATTAATCCTAATCGCAGATCTGTCACCACTAATTGATCATCAATCGTTTGATACTGAACAAAATCGCTCGCAAACTTGGTTAGCATTGCAACATGCTCAGAAGGCTGTTTTAACGGTAGCGTACCTCGTTCTCGCTGCGCCCATTGTATAGGGTAACCATCATCATCTTTTGGATCGAGCAAAGATGAAAAGCCCTCATAATATTTATCACCATCAAGAATAATAAACCGCCACAGTACCGTATTAAACGGGGTTGGACTGATAAACATGGGCTTATTAGCTAACGGTGTGTGCTTTAATTCTTGCTCAATACGATGCTCTATGACCTTATACGCAACGACTGACCATGCTAAGTAAGTCGTTGAAATGATAAGTCCAATACTACAGAGTTTTGCCATTTTCTCTCGCCACATCAAGCTTGCTATCAGCATGATAAGCAAAGGCAATGTATAGAGTGGATCGATAATAAAAATACTCGATACCGCAACACTGTTATCTAAAGGCCAAAACAGTTGCGTGCCATAAGTGGTGAAGGAATCAAGTAGTGGATGAGTGATCAAACATGCGGCAACTAATAGACATAATCGACCAAATGATAATACTGTAGGTCGATAGTGATGCCACAATGCGGTAAGTAATAAAGAGAACGGTAACAACACAAAAAGTGAATGGCTAAAGCCACGGTGCTTCACCGTATCTGAAATAGGATCACCATAATCAATAAAAACATCTAAATCAGGTAACGTCCCTAACGCAGCACCAATCAATAATGTTTTAGGCTTACAGTGACGTCCAGCCACAACCGCTGCAACAGATGCCCCTAATGCAGCCTGAGTTATTGAATCCACATACACTCCTTTGTATTTAGCTTCATATCTAGCACGAAAAACTATTGCTATAAATACAGAATCATTATTAATATATTAATCAGTTAACTATACCATGACAAAGTTTTTACATTACTCAGTCAAACGATACTCCTACCTTCAGTAATATAGCACTACTGATATAGACAAGGATGTAGTTCGCATATCTGGCGTTGTAAGTCTATTAAAGGTAATAAAATGAAGAAAACTTGTCCTTGCTGTCAGCATAAAACCTCAGTACCAACACTCAACCAAGATACCCTCTCTTTTACCTGTGAGAACTGTGGCATCCATCTCCAACATAATGAAAACCAAGTGATCGGTTATAGCATCGCCTATATTGGTATTGTTAGCCTTGTTTTAATTGTACTCAATACCAATGTCTTTATTGCCATAGCTATTGCAACAGTCAGCTATGCCATGATCCGCCGTAAGTTCATCGAGCCAAGAATTGGTCTTCAAATTAGTCAAATCAGCCATTTTCTAAAACAGCTCAATATTGCTGAATGTAATAAAAAAGGATGACATAGCGTCATCCTTTCTTGTATTCATCACAGAATAAAGTCGTTATTCTTCATCAGTGATCGGCGTAATACGATGTTCATTTGCTGTCGCAATCCAAGCGGCACAAAATAGTGTTAATCGTGCAAAAAAGTAGAAAAACGCCATCAAACCTATAATTGAACCAAAGGCAGCTCCTGATGGAGAGCTTGCTAATTTAGGTAACATAAAGGTCATCGCAAACTTAATCGCTTCAAAGCCAACAGCCGCTAAAAGCGTTCCTTTCATTAATGCCCAACGATTAAATCGACGCTTTGGTAGCATCCAGAAGATCCATAAGAACATTAAATAGTTCGCACAGATAGAAATGGTAAGTGCTGTTGCTGTGAGCACCGGACGTAACCAAGTTATATCTTCGAGCCCTAATGCATGTACGATGGTTGCTTGAGCAGAGCCTGCTACTGAAGTTAATACTACGGTAAAAATCAAAGCGGCAACCAAACCAGTCAAACCAACGAAATCTTTTAGGTATTGCAGAAGGAAATGATCTTTATCTTCTGGTTTTCTTTCCCACACATCACGGGTTTGTGCACGAATTGCTTCACGTAAGTTCCCCATCCAACTCACGCCAGAATACAGCGCAATTGCTAAACCACTTAAACCTACTGTGGTACGCTGGCTAATCGCTATATTGACGGTATTTTTCAGGGTTGTCGCTAAGTTAGGATCTGTTACTCCCGCTACAATTTTATCGATAATGCTATTTAGCAATGAAGCGTTAGACGCAAGAATAAAACCGGCAGCAGCAAATAACACCATTAAGATTGGGATTAATGACAAAAATGAGAAATAGGTAATGGCGGCACCGAACTGGCTACCTAAGCGGTCATTAAAGCGATCTGCAGCACGAATAAAATGATCAATAGGTGGGAACGCTTTGATCTTATCTACAACAAAAGTCACAACCTTCATTACTTTTGCCATGAACGTTGACTTTTCTTCTTCAGTTGACGTTGGTTTATCTATCATAGTCCTTCACTATGGCGTCATTTAATGCATAACAAATGACATGTTATAAGTCACTGTTATCGTTCTCATTACAAAGTCGCCATTTACTTTATAATTTTTAATACATACAAAATAGAAAAGGCTTGCCTAATGAAGCAAACCTTTTCATTCTTATCGTGAGCAATCTTCAATTAACTCAGTTAAATAGCCCTTTTAACAGTTGATCAGCAACATTCTTGATCTTTTCATCTTTGGCTTTATCACCAAATAACTTTTCTAGACCACGATTGAGTTCTTTCTTTGCTTTCTGCTCTAATTCGCTATTTTGCTTAAATAAATTTTTCAGATCTAACTGATATTGAGGCTCTTGCCAAGTTCCTTTTATTTTAATCGGAACAGTAATACCTTTCAATTCATCAAGACCTTTGCCACTAGCAACAATTGCAGTATCGACAGAAAAATCCATTGATTCATTATTTAAATCAGTAACACCACGACCATTAATATCAATCAGCGGTGAAGCTAGATGCAAATTATCAACCGTTGCCTTACCTTGGCCTAACTTGAGTAACGCTGTTAAAGAAGAGAAATCTGTCTTTTTCTCTTTCTTATCATCAGCTAACTTCTCGCCTTTTAAACGTGCTTTTGCACTGCGGATCATCTCTGAAATATTAACGCCATAAACAGCACCATCAGTAAGCTTGACATCAATGGTTCCAGAAACGCCATTTCGTAAACGCTCAGCAGATAATCCTGTACCTGACAGGTTTGTCGTAATGTTGGCAATACCTGCTAATTGTTTATTATCCGCAATATCTTCCAATAATGGTTGTATTTCGACCCCATTGATTTGGTTATGGAATTGATATGTAGCCAGCGGTGTATTTACATTTAACTTACCCGATGCGGCAATGGTGCCTTGATACAACTTAGCATTTAAATGACTCAGCTCTGCAATGCCATTTTTAATCAACAATGCTAGCTGTACATCAGATAAGTGAGCATGAGCAACCACAAATTGTTTCGCACTAATAGTACCTGCAACATCAATCCCCTTTAATAGAGATAAGTCAGGTTCATGATTTGTGGTATTAACAGGAGCACTTGGTGCTTGAACCTTAGAGGGTGCAGCACTACTAGAAGTCGCAGCTGCAGCGTTGCTAGATGCGGTTTCTGGTGTTTTCTTTTGCTCAGTAGGTGCTGAGCTCTCAGCTGTCATCCAGCGATCAAGATCAATATTATCACTTGTAAAATTAAAGCGAATAACAGGCACATCATGATTAACAAATGACGCATTACCCGATACTGCTAACTCATCAGCATTCGCACTGAACTTCGATAAGGTTGCAGTCTTCGTTGCAACATCATAAGTCGCATTGGTTTTCAGGTTTACCTGCATATTCGGGCGAGGTAATGTTTTACCTGATAGGCTGTTTTCTAACGACAAGTTTTCAAGCGTTAAAATATTTTGATCAGAAGATAAACTTAATTGTGTCTGACCTTTTGTTGCAAAAGCAATATCAGATAATTTGCCTTCAGCTTGCAGTGTTAATGTCGCCCATTCACCAAACTTAAAGTGATCGACATTAATTTGCGCATGTTTGATATAAGTCTTCGCATCTTTCGCGGTTAAAGATAACTGTAAATCTTTTAATTCACACAGCTTGTATGACGCAGACAAATTGAGCTCAGTGCTACCTTGAGTCGTGAACTGTAGTCCATTAGCCACACCCGCCATATCAAATTGTGCTTTTGTCCACGTATTAGGCGCTAGTGTATCTAAGATGAAGTTCACCTTATTTAAAGCGATATTTGAACCTGTTTTCTCATTGACGAGATCAACACTGGCATTCAGTAATTTAACGCCAGCTAACGATACCTGCCATGGCTTTTCAGCCGCTTTTGAAGCTGTCTCCTTTGCTGGCTTAGACGCTGGTGCTGCTGTACTTTCTTGCTGAGTGGTTGATGTTGACTGTTTCGTCAAATCATCAAGATTACTGTGACCATCTTTTAGGGTTTGAACAAAAACATGTGCGCCATCCAAACTGACTGTACCAATATCTAACTTGTGAGATAACAAAGGTAAAACAGCAACAGACAGCTCTGCTTGTTTAAACTGAATTAAATTCGGTTGTGCGAAACCTTGTGGGTTTTTTAATGCAGTTTCGCCAACATCCAATCCTAGAGTCGGGAAAAAGCGCCAGCTGATATCACCACTGATCACCAGATCACGACCGGTTTGTTCTTTCACCTGCTCTGCAATAACAGGCTTAAATTGATTCGGATTGACTAGCGTGACTAACGCAACAATCCCAAGTACTACAACAATGATAATACCGAGCAACACATACAGTAATTTTTTCATACTCGCCTCTTTTCACCACAGCACTTATCAATTGTTGCACTGCACTGAAAATTTCTATCCATATACCAACAAAGGTTAATTATTTACTGTCATAACAGTAAATCACCTTGCTACGACAACTATTTATAATGATAGTTTCATACTGGAACATCTTGTATCAACAACAAAAAAGGCAACCTTTACGATTGCCTTTTTATTTATTCATTAACGAATGCTTTTACTTAGCTTGCTTTATCGTCTTCGTTAATACGACTAGCAACAGCACCTTGCTGATTTTTATACTTCGCATCAACACGCTTGTTATACGGTTTTTCTGCTTCACCAGATAGGGTTTCAAAACTTAGCGCACCAATTGGCATGTGGGGACGTAGTGCCAATGGCAAACGACCTGAGTTATAAAACTCAAGTACAATGCGACCAGACCAACCTGGATCGATTCGGTGTGCTGTTACGTGTATCATTAGCCCTAAACGTGCTAATGATGAACGACCATCTAACCAACCTACAATGTTTGCAGGAAGTGTTACTGATTCATGAGTAACGGCTAGTGCTAATTGCCCAGGATGAAGGAAGAAAGCTTCTTCTTCATTCACAACAATCTCATCACTCATTACTTTATCAAGTTGCGCCGCAACATCTTCTTTCTTACCAGAAAGATCGATAAAAGGAGCACCATGATCGTTAAAAATACGGAATTTATTTCCAAGGGTCACATCAACCGTTAAACCACTAATACAGTCATCTGACGGACGTGGTTCAATGCTGATCTTTCCTTCATCAAGGTACGCCTTGATATCCTTGTCGCAAAGTCTCATTTGAGCTTTCTCCTGAATAGCAAAACACACGTAATATCAACAAAATATAACCTGTGTAGGCAAATCTTAACAGGGTTTTCCCCAAAGATAAAAATAAGGCTGGCAATTGCCAGCCTTATAAAACATTAAGAACGTAATAACTTCGCTATATGCGCTTTTAGCACGTCGATAGCAATTCGGTTTTTACCACCGCGAGGAACGATGATATCAGCATATTGTTTTGACGGCTCAATAAATTGCATGAACATAGGGCGTACCGTCTTTTGATACTGAACTAATACTGATTCCATTGTACGACCACGCTCTGCAACATCACGTTGTAGACGACGAAGTAAACAGATATCAAGTGGTGTATCCATAAATACGCTAGCGTGCATAATTTCACGAAGGCGTGGATCAGTAAGCAACAAGATACCTTCTAAAATGATCACCTTCTTCGGTGTCATTAGTGTAGTTTCCTTCATGCGAGTATGTTCGCTGTAGCTGTACTGAGGCACTTCTACTGCTTCACCCTTCATCAGTTGCTCTAGGTGATCACAAAGTAAATCGTGATCAAGCGCATTTGGGTGATCGTAGTTAGTTTTGACCCTCTCATCCATGGTCAGGTGGCTTTGATCGTTGTAGTAACAATCTTCAGTAATAACACCGATCTGATGATCGCCTACTTTTTCTTTTAACTCTTTGTATACAGTACTGGCAATCAGACTTTTACCAGATGCAGAAGCACCTGCAATACCAATAATTACGCATTGGTGTGAATTTTCAGACATATCAGAAGGCACCTGTTAGATCACGTGGCGAGATAAATAATTAAACCGCCTGATTATAAGCAGTTGTGGTGTCAGATGCCAATAAAAATGAGACATCTGACACATTTAACTATAAAACGGGCGAAGCCCATCTCATATATTTGTTACATCGTACGAATAGTAATCTGCTCTACTGCAGTTTCACCCTGCCAGTAAAGACGACTAGCAACAGATGCTGCTAAATCAATGTACGCTGCCGCTTGTTCTGAGTTCGGCGATGCAGCCACTGTTGGCTTACCATTATCAATATCTTGGCGAACTTTAATATCAAGCGGTAACTGCGCCAACAAGGGAACTGAATACTCTTGTGCCATTTTCGCCGCACCACCAGTACCAAAGATATTTTCATGATGACCACAGTTGCTACAAATGTGGTAACTCATGTTCTCCACAATGCCCAGCACAGGCACATCCACTTTATTAAACATGCTGATCCCTTTAATGGCATCGGCTAATGCTAAATCTTGTGGCGTAGTAACCACTAAAGCCCCTGTAACAGGAATTTGCTGAGATAAGGTTAATTGAATATCACCCGTACCTGGTGGCATATCAATAACAAGGTAATCTAAATCAGGCCACCACGTTTCATTGATAATTTGAGCAAGAGCTTTAGATGCCATTGGACCACGCCAAATGGTTGCACTTTCCGCTGGTACTAAATATCCCACCGAGTTGGTGTATAAACCGCAAGATTCAATTGGCATCATCATTTTGCCATCTGGTGATTGTGGTTTTTGATCCATAGTACCAAGCATCATTGGCACTGATGGGCCATAAATATCTGCATCAAGTAATCCAACTTTAGCCCCTTGTTGCTGAAGACCTAAAGCTAAATTAACTGATGTTGTTGATTTACCCACGCCGCCCTTGGCAGAACTCACTACGATAATGTTTTTCACACCACGTAAGGGTTGTTTGTTTTCAACCGCCAACGTCGCAACTTTACAGCGAACAATAAAAGCAGCATTTGCAGCAATAGCGCCGCAGCTTTGTTGGTTTGAAATCCAATCTTCAAGTTCATTAATCAGCTCAGCGGCAGCAAACGGGATGGTGATACTAATCAAGCCATCAGCAGACACAGAAACCAAATTAGGTACATCTGCCCACTCAGGATTAAGAAGAGGGTGTTCAAATAAATTCAGCCATTGGCATATATCACCAACACTCTGAAAACGATGAGTGACATCGTTAGTCATGTTAACGCTCCACATAATGTATTAGCAATTAAGCAACAAATTGATGCTAATTAAAGCAATTAACCCACTGTTGCATCGCTATTTTTGCTTGTTTTACTCAATGCTACCACCAAAGCAATACCACTGCCCTATCTCACGTGTTTTTAAACAGAGAAAACCGTATCTGATGCTAGGAATAACGCCTGCCATCAGGTAGTATTTACAGCTACGTTTTTTACCCATCATGAGCGAAATAAGTAATTATGGCTGCAAATCCAAGAAAAATTCTGGTTACCTGCGCCCTACCGTACGCTAACGGTTCTATCCACTTAGGTCACATGCTTGAGCATGTACAAGCGGATATTTGGGTGCGCTACCAGCGCCTTCGCGGCAACGAAGTTCATTTCATCTGTGCAGACGACGCACACGGTACACCAATCATGCTTAAGGCCCAGCAGATGGGTATGGAACCTGAGCAAATGATTGCTGAAGTTAGCAAAGAGCACCAAGCGGATTTTGCTGGCTTCGATATTGATTTTAGCAACTACCACAGCACACATTCACCAGAAAACCGTGAATTGGCGTCTTTTGTGTACACTCAGCTAAAAGAAAAAGGTTTTATTACTAGCCGTACTATTTCTCAGCTATTTGACCCTGAGAAAGAAATGTTCCTACCGGATCGTTTCGTAAAAGGCACTTGTCCTAAGTGTAA
This sequence comes from Photobacterium lucens, assembly GCF_009873615.1. Lineage (GTDB taxonomy): Bacteria > Pseudomonadota > Gammaproteobacteria > Enterobacterales > Vibrionaceae > Photobacterium > Photobacterium lucens. The sequence goes on along the minus strand of NZ_SSMG01000398.1, from coordinate 1,781 downwards.
AGCTGAAGATCAATACGGCGATAACTGTGATAACTGTGGCGAAACTTACAGCCCAACAGATTTGATCAACCCTAAATCTGCTGTATCTGGTGCGACACCAGTAATGAAAGATTCAGAGCACTTCTTCTTCGACCTGCCTCAATTTGAAAGCATGTTAAAAGAGTGGACAACATCTGGCGCACTTCAAGACGAAACTGCAAACAAAATGCAGGAGTGGTTTGAGTCTGGTCTACAACAGTGGGATATCTCACGTGATGCACCATACTTCGGTTTTGAAATCCCAGGTGAAACTGGCAAATACTTCTATGTATGGCTAGACGCACCTATCGGTTACATGGGTTCATTCAAAAACCTATGTGACAAGCGTGGCGATCTAAACTTCGATGAGTTTTGGAACAAAGACAGCTCTACAGAGCTATACCACTTCATCGGTAAAGACATTGTTTACTTCCACAGCCTATTCTGGCCAGCAATGCTAGATGGTGCAGGTTTCCGTAAGCCAAACAATGTATTCGTACACGGCTACGTAACCGTAAACGGCGCGAAAATGTCTAAGTCTAAAGGTACTTTCATTAAAGCAGGTACTTACTTGAAGCACTTAGATCCTGAATGTCTACGTTACTACTACGCTGCGAAACTAAACAGCCGTATTGACGATCTAGATTTGAACCTAGAAGACTTCACACAGCGTGTTAACAGCGACGTTGTAAACAAGATTGTTAACCTTGCTTCTCGTAACGCAGGTTTCATCGCTAAACGTTTTGACGGCAAACTATCTGACAACTTCGTAGAGCCTGAGTTATACGCAGAATTCGTTGCAGCTGCTGATCGCATCGGTGAACTATACGAAAGCCGTGAATACGGTCGTGCTATTCGTGAAATCACAGCGCTAGCTGATAAAGCAAACCAATACGTTGATGAAAAAGCACCTTGGGTTGTAGCGAAACAAGAAGGTAAAGATCAAGAACTACAAGAAATTTGTACTGTTGGTATTAACCTGTTCCGCGTGCTAATGGCTTACCTAAAACCTGTAATGCCAAAACTTGCAGAGCGTAGCGAAGCATTCCTAAACGAAACACTAACGTGGGAATCAATTGCTCAGCCACTCACTGCGCACGAAGTAACGAAGTTTAAAGCACTATTTAACCGCATCGATCCTGCACACGTTGCAGCGATGGTTGAATCATCTAAAGAAGAAGCAGCAGCAGATAAGGCAGCGGCTGAAGCGGCAGCAAAACCTGCAAGCCCGCTTACAGAAGAGCCTATTGAAGCTGAAATCGAATTTGATGATTTTGCTAAAGTTGATCTACGTATTGCTAAAATCGTCTCTTGCGAATCAGTACCAAAAGCTAACAAACTGCTTAAATTCCAATTAGATATTGGCGGTGAAATGCGCCAAGTATTCTCTGGTATTAAGGCAGCTTATGAGCCAGAAGAGCTTGTAGGTAAGCTAACCGTTGTTGTTGCTAACCTGAAGCCTCGTAAGATGAAGTTCGGCATGTCTGAAGGCATGATCCTAGCGGCAGGCCCTGGTGGTAAAGATCTTTGGATCCTTGAACCACACGACGGTGCGCAACCAGGTATGCGTGTTATGTAAGTTAATCTTACCTAACGGGAAGGGCACAATATGTGCCCTTTTTTTATCCCTCAATAAACCTCAGAATACACTATTCATTTTTTAAAATAATTATTCATTTAATTTTACTTAACCACTACCTTATTTTATAAAATAAATAAGGTATTTCTGATATTTTTATCGATAGCAAGCCCATATTCTTAAC
>NZ_SSMG01000397.1 GCF_009873615.1 Photobacterium lucens | reverse complement strand
AGCGTAAAAGTAAGAGTGCTTATTAATATACTATTATGTTCAAAAGGAAGTTCTATGGAAAAATATCTATATTTAACAGAAGTTGACTGGGCAGAGGCATGGATTAATGGTGGTAAAATCCCTATTTCGCTTGCTAGTAGTTACTTGAGCGAGTCTCGTGAAGGGATTTATACTCCAGATGAAAACTTGATTCATGATTCATCTTATCCAATCCCTGCGTTCCGCCAATTTGGTATATATTTAGAAAATGTAAAAAATGTCACTATGACAGGAAATACATTTAACGGTAAGAAAATCCCAGATGTAAAAAATGCTAGTTATTACAAAGAGGACGGTCTGATTTTATCATTCTGTAACGAGTTTGATGCCAAAATAGCTAGACGCTTGGGCAAGAAAGCTTGTGTAAAAATTTTAGATATGGATCAACTTAAAGTAGCCTTAGATTCTGAGGTTGGTAGTAAAGGGGTCATGAAAGATTGCTCTTATACCAAGGGATTCCAACGAGATCATTTTTTAAAATCCACTGAAGACTCCTGGCAGAAAGAATTTCGTTTATTTTGGAAAAGTGATAAATCTGTTTGGGTTTCTATTCCACCGAATATTGGTGAATTAGTCGCAACGTACGATTGAACATAACAAAACCATTAAATCGGACTTTAAATACACGGTATTTTCGCTTCGCTCATGTGTAGCTGTATGTTTTGCGCCGTTTATAGTAGTCGTTATGAGTTTTCAGGATAATTATGAATAAATCAGATTTAGAAAATCTTGTAGAGATTAGGCTTTCAGAAGCGCAAGCGTTGCTGAACTCGGGGAACTTCCAAGGCGCGTATTATTTGGTGGGCTATTCACTCGAGTGTGCTTTTAAAGTTTGTATTGCAAAGCAAGTTCAGCAATATGACTTTCCAAATAAACAGCTTGCTACTAAGAGTCATACTCACAAATTGACCGAGTTACTTGGTGTAGCTGGACTCAAGCAAAAGTTAATAGAAAAGGAAAATAGCGACCTTGATTTTAAATTAAATTGGGCGGTAGCAAAAGATTGGTCTGAAACTTCAAGATATGAGTGTATTATTGAAGAAAACAAAGCTGTTGACTTATTCAACGCTATCAATGAACCACAATCAGGAATATTGGCATGGCTAAAGACATTTTGGTAACTGAAAGACTTACCGATTCAATGATGAAAGCTGGTGCTGAATTGGTTGCTCGTCTTGATAAAAATAACGCAGACGTTAAGAGTGCATTTTGGTTCTATTTATCTGAAGATCAAGTGTGGAAGTTTATTGTTGCTTCACCTCAAGTAGATACAATTGGTCCTCGTGAATATTATAAAAAAATTAATGAGGCAAATCTCCTTGCGGAAGATACTGAAAACGTAATATCACTGAATGATATTGGAGTTTCAAATACTCAAAACCAAATAGTACAAACTTTAAAGTTTGCAATTGGTACAGGCGATGGAATATCTGGTATTCGTTTCTCCCGAAATACAATAAACGGTATATTTATTGAAGATACATATATATATCGTTCAAACTCATAACAAGTTGCTTAAACGGATAAAAATAATTTCGTGTATTCAAATAGGCAGTAAAGTTGAAAATTTTAATTACAGGCACGGCAGGTAGAGTAGGTCGTGCAATCTACATCAACTTAATGAAAAAACATGAAGTTGTTGGAATAGATAGGACGCCATGTTCAACCGCTGATTACGTTGGGGATATCCGTGATACAGCTTTATTGAATAAAGCTTTAGAAGGTGTTGAGGTTATTATTCATACTGCGGCTCTGCATGCCCCTCATGTGGGGTTGGTATCTGACAATGAATTTGAAGACATTAATATAAAAGCAACCGAGCAATTAGCCTTGCTGGGTGTAAAAAAGGGCATTAAACATTTTGTGTTCACGAGTACGACAGCCCTTTACGGTTTTGCATCAACACCAGAGGGAATAGCGGGTTGGGTTGATGAAACAGTAACGCCAAGTCCTAAAACGATTTATCACAAATCAAAAATTCAGGCAGAAGAGATACTTAAAAATATCTCTAATTTATTCAATTTACCTGTCACTGTGCTTCAAATGTCTCGCTGTTTCCCAGAGCCTGTAAACTTAATGGCTGTTTATCGTTTAACTCGTGGCATTGATGCTCGAGATGTTGCCAGTGCTCATGCTTGTGCTGTAGAAAAACGTTTATCGGGATTTAGACGTTATATCATTTCTGGACAAACACCATTTAGCAAAACATGTTGTGAAAGGCTGTATCAAAACGCGGATGTGATTATACGAGAGTTTGCTCCAGACCTTGCTGAAAGCTTCGCGAATCGAGGTTGGCGTTTACCTCAATCACTTGATCGTGTTTATGATTCAATGTTGGCACAACAAGAACTCGGTTGGCAGCCAAAATATGGTTATGAGAGCGTATTAAATATGCTCGATAATGAAAGTGCTGAGGTTCTTCCGATCATAAGCCATAGATAACAAATAAGGATATGTGTTGAGCAGTCGGCACATATTTGAAGTTTAGTGATGTATCTAACCAACGAGTAATGGGATGGAGTGCACTACTATCGCCATTGATGGTTGGTGTTCATTTATTTTGTTTGGTGGGGTGACTAAGGTGATATTGATAATAATTATCTGAACGGATAGATAACCATAACGTAAGGATACAAAAATGGTCAAAAATTACTTTAGAGTTAAAAATATATTTAACTACATTGGTAGCCTTTGTTTAATTACAGTGAGTAGCTCGGCTGCTGCATTTTATGATGCATACCCTGAAAGTGAAGGGCCTTATATGAGTGGTCCTGCATCTGAAAATTTACAGTGGTTAGGTGAAGACTTCTCAAACTATACCGATGGTCAGCAGCTAGAATGTTCGAATAATAAAAGCGCTGTAGATCATTTTGATGTTACTTCTGGATGTTTACAGGCTAAATATGTGGACAGTTGGAAACTAGGTTGGACGGACGATAAAGTGTTTCGTGTTGTGGCGATTGCTAAAGACAGTAATGGCAGTGAAATAAAGTACACCGACCACACTAATCAATATCGTGCGTACATTAAAACATGGCAAAACTCTGGCTCTATACCTGCATGGTCTGGTTTACATGCGTTTGCTCGTTACCAAACATCAGATGACTTGTATGTTGGCTCTATTCGTTATGACGGTAATGTCACGATTAAAGTTAAATACCAAGGGGCATATACCACTCTTGCTCAAACCAAATTAACCAATGGCGTTAAAAAATACCTTACTACAGAAGGTAAACTTGCTGCTGGTCAATGGTATGACATTCATTTTTCTGTTGTGGGTAATAAATTAACACTCTCCCTTGATGGCGTTGAACTACTTTCTGTTAACAACGATTTATTAACAGAGGGTACGATAGGTATCCGCACTGATAACCTTTCTGCTTACCTTGATGATTGGCAGCTACTTCCTAGTGATTCAATTGTTGTTGATCCGCCTACAGAACCCGAGATACCGACTGATCCCGAAACGCCTGCAGAAGTCGTTGAGTTTATCCCTGGTAAAACCAAAGTCATCAATGGTGATATCTATTCGTACGATGGACAATGTTATCAAGCCAAAAATAATCCTGGCAGTTGGGAGATCCCAAGCAATACGTCATGGTTTTGGACTGCCGTTGAATGTCTAGATAACCCTACGCCACCAACTGATCCTGAACCACCGACAGAGCCTGTGCCGCCAACAGATCCGCTACCACCAACAACCGCTGTTGAGTTTATACCGGGTTCAACTAAGGTTGAAAATGGAGATATCGTTACTTATAACAATACTTGTTATCAAGCAAAGAACAGTCCGGGGAGTTGGGAAACGCCAAGCGCAAATTCGTGGTTCTGGGATGTGGTAACGTGTCCATAGTCACAACAAAATAAGCGTTAAAACCTTAGTCTAATCGTCATACTGAGGTTTTTATAAATAAAGAATGAATGGCTTAGGTGTTTAACACATCTAAGCCTCTTTTTATTGATATCGAGCGCATTTTATCTAAGGGGTTTCTATTATGAGTCACTTGCTTTTAGAGCCAAAGTTAATGTCTGAAAAAGAAAAAATGTTAGTAGGTGAGCTATATGATCCAACTGATGACGAATTAGTGCAGTTAAGGTTGAATGCGCGATTGCTAACGGAAGAGTTAAATGCAACGTCTGTGGCGTGTCAGGATAAACGCGTGGAGATAATTAAGCGTTTATTTGGTACAACAGGTGACAATATCTATATAGAATCTTCTTTTAATTGTGATTATGGCGCTAACATTCATGTTGGTGATAATTTTTATGCAAACTTTGGCTGTGTGATCTTAGATGTTGCGGAAGTGAAATTTGGTAAAAACTGCCTACTAGCACCTCAAGTTGGTATTTATACAGCAACACATCCGTTAGATTCTATTGAGCGCAATAGCGGTTTAGAATGTGCAAAACCTATTACTATCGGTGATAACTGTTGGATTGGCGGTCATGCTGTTATTAATCCAGGGGTAACGCTCGGTGATAATGTGGTTGTTGCTTCTGGTGCCGTTGTGACTAAGAGTTTTGGAAACAATGTCGTTATTGGTGGTAACCCTGCGAAAGTCTTGAAAGAAATCAGCGCTAAGTTATGAATGAGATCATCTAACACATTGAGTAAGCATAAGAAAGCCGCTAAAAGTTAGCGGCTTTCTTCGTTATTGCAAGGGAAGGTTTATTGCTTAATTAATGGTTTCAGCGGTCTCGTTTTTCTCACCAATAAATCCACCGGTTTGATGCGCCCAAAGCTGCGCATAGATACCACCGTTATGGATTAACTCTTGGTGTGTACCTTGTTCAATAATTTGCCCTTTATCGAGCACAATTAAACGATCCATCGCAGCAATGGTCGATAAACGGTGAGCAATCGCAATAACGGTTTTACCTTCCATTAGTTCGTTTAAGCTTTCTTGTATCGCGGCTTCTACCTCGGAATCTAACGCAGATGTGGCCTCATCTAAGATCAGGATAGGCGCATTTTTCAGTAGTACCCGTGAAATAGCGATACGCTGACGTTGACCGCCAGAAAGCTTCACACCACGTTCACCTACTTGCGCATCATAGCCCACATTACCAAACGGATCGGTCAGGGTTTCAATAAATTCATGAGCATGTGCTTGTTTGGTGGCGGCATATAATTGTGCTTCGCTAGCGTCAGGATCACCGTACAAAATATTGTCTTTAATTGAACGGTGAAGCAGGGACGTATCTTGTGTCACCATACCAATCTTGCTGCGTAGCGAATCTTGGGTCACTTGAGCAATGTCTTGTCCATCAATACGAATATGACCGTTTTCTAGATTATGGAAACGCAGTAATAGGTTAACCAGTGTTGATTTACCTGCGCCTGAACGTCCCACTAAACCGACTTTTTCACCGGGTTTAATATTTAGGTTTAATTGATTGATCACGTCTTTGTTTTCGCCATAGTTAAAGCTGACGTTATCAAACTCAATACCACCTTGTTTCACATCGAGTGGTTTAGCTTGTGGTACATCTTGGATCTCAACAGGCTTAGATAGGGTTTTCATCCCATCAACCACAGTACCCATGTTTTCAAATAGCGCACCGACTTCCCACATGATCCACATCGACATGCCGTTGATACGTAAGGCCAAACTAATTGCAATGGCAATTGCACCAATTTGAATCGCATCGTGCATCCATAGGTAAATCGACAGGGCTGCAATACTAAATAGCAAGATATAGTTCGCCAGTTGAACACATACATCAAAGCCTGTGACTAAACGCATTTGTTGATAAACCGTCGCCAAGAAGCCTTGCATGCCTTTCTCGGCATATTCTGTTTCACGCTTACTGTGTGAGAACAATTTCACCGTGGCGATATTGGTGTAGCTATCCACAATACGCCCAGTCATGAGTGAGCGGGCATCAGCTTGCTCGGCTGCGACTTTTTTCAACTGAGGAATGTAGTGGATCTGAATGCCAATGTAAGCAAGCAGCCAGCCAAGCATAGGTAGCATAAGTAACCAGTCTGCTTGGGCTAAGATCACTAACATTGAAGTGAAGTAAACCGACACATAAACAAACACATCAGCGGTTTTCATGACGGTTTCACGTACCGCTAATGAGGTTTGCATGACTTTGGTTGCAATACGTCCGGCAAAGTCATCTTGATAAAAAGACAGGCTTTGTTTCAGCAAATAGCGGTGAGCTTGCCAACGGATCGACATTGGGTAGTTACCCAGTAACGTTTGGTGTGAAAGCAGGGAAGAAACTAACACCAGCAGTGGCATGACAATCAAGATCACCAATGATAGCCAGAGTAATGTCGTGCTGTTTTCTGCTAAAAAGGTTTTAGGATCGCTAGCTGCAAGCCAATCGACTAATTTTCCCATAAAGCCAAATAAGGCCACTTCAATGATAGCCACGGTCGCACTGAGTAGTGCCATACAGAGCAATGGCTTTTCAAATCCACGGGTATAATGACGACAAAAAGCGAAGATCCCTTCGGGTGGTTGAGTTGGCTCTTGCTGAGGAAAAGCTTCAGTGAAACGTTCGAAGCGTTTAAACATAGATCACCTAATAATATGGTTATTATCTTTATCTTGGTTCTAGCGAAATTATTTAATTCAGATGAAGGTGGAGGTTTTAAGCGATTTTTCTGAGTCTAATATAGTCGTTAAGGCACTGATAAACAAAATGCTATTTTTGGCATTGTATGTTTTTCATGCAGTACTATCAATGTGATAAGTGAGTTTTATAAAAAAGGTATGGTGTTGAAAAGATGTTTATTTTTATAAGGTTATACTTGGTTTTATAATTAAACGCTTAGAGCTTCGATACCCTAAGCGCGAATATTGTTGTTACCAAAGCTCGATATCAATCACTTCAGCTTGAATGGTGTAGTTATCCATTTTAGGTACTGAGAAAATAATATCTTTGCCATGCTCTTGTGTTTTTGCTCGGAAGTAAGTGTCAGGCATACGCTTAATTGAACGCCACAATACAACGTCTTTTGATTCAAGTTTTTGGTTATCTGCATCGTTTAGCGTAACGCGCAAAGCAACAGACATAACGGATTTTGAACCTTGGTTAGTCATCATGGTTGGGATGATTAGCTCACCGTCTTCGTAACGTGGTGCTTGTAGTAGAATATCAACACCACTATCGCTAATTTGCTGAATATTTTTCGGTGATGTTAATGAAACTTTTGCCGTTTTTGCCGCTGTAATTACAGGGATTGCGCTTTGACTATTAAGACCAGATTTCACTGGAATAGCTTCGATTGTAGTTGCTGGTTTTGTAGCTGCACTGTCGGTAGACAAAGCAATGGCTGGTTGCTGTAAATAGCTCCATGTAAAGTCATCGTGAAGAACAACTTGGCGGCCATCTTCCAATTTAATAGTTTGATCAGCAGCCCAAACAGGGTGAGCACTTGTTATTGCTACAAATAGCAGCCCTAGTTTAGTCGTCGTTTTCATTTCATATCCTTGGTGTTAAGTATCCGATAAATAGATTTTATCAGCTTTATCCTCTAAATGGATAATAGCTGGATAAATTATTGCTATTAGAAATTAAAAAGGGCTTACATATAGTAAGCCCTTGTTTTTCTAGGTTTCTAGCTTGTTAGCGAGATTAGAGTTTCTTAGAGAACACACCACACAGCGCAATAATGGCTAAACCAAGTAACATGATGTCGCCCTTATCACTGTCGAAACCTGCTTTCACACCAGAGATTGCAACAATAGCGATAGCTACTGGGATGATGTACTTGATCAGTGCGTACCATAGGTTGAACAGTGGGAATGATACTTTACCGTCGTTAGTGATCTCTTTTTTCAGCTCGCTACGATCTAAACGCCAGCCTGCAAATAGACACACCAACATACCGCCAACCGCTAGGAAGATCTTATCGGTTAATAGGTCGAATACATCAAATGCACCTGTATCAAACAGCTTAGGACCAAGACCACCGATAGACAGTGATGCCAAGATACACAGTAGCGCCATTACAATACTTGCAGAGATCACCGCTGTTACACGGCTAAAGCCTTTCTCATCGATTAAGTAAGCGACAACTACTTCAAGTAGCGATACAGACGATGTTAATGCAGCTACACTCAAACCAATGAAGAATAGCAGCGCAAGAATAAAGCCAATGCCACCCATTTCAGCAAATAGTTGAGGAACAACCACGAATACTAGGCCAGGACCTGCTGATGGTTCCATGCTAAATGCAAACATCGCCGGGAACATTGCAATACCAGCCAGTAGCGCAACACCGGTATCCATTGCTGTGACCATTGCTGTGGTTTGAACAAGGTTTTCTTTCTTACGTAAGTAACTACCGTAAGTTAGCATACAGCCCATACCAAGACTTAGTGAGAAGAATGCCTGACCAAGTGCTGCAAGCACGACAGAGCTATCGATCTTCGAGAAATCTGGCTTGAAAAGGAACTCAATACCTGCCATTGCACCCGGTAGGGTTAAGCCTTTAATAGATACAATAATCAAGATAATGAAAAGCAGTGGCATTAAGATTTTACCTGCTTTTTCAATACCACCAGAGACACCACGGATAACGACAAAAATATTCAGTAAAAGGTAAAGTCCCATCCAGAATAGTGGCTGCATTGGATCTGCAATAAAGCCACCAAAGCTATCCCCAATAGCTGCAGGTTGGCTTAATAGACCAGTAGAGATTTTGTAGATATAAGCAATTGCCCAGCCACCAACAACAGGGTAGAAGCCCATGATTAGTAAGCCGCTTAATACCCCGATGATACCGACAAAGGTCCAACGACGATCTGTAGTTTTAAATGCGCCAACGGCTGATAAACCTGTTTTACGACCAACAGCAAATTCGGTCAGCATCACGCTAAAACCAATAAAAATAACGAAAAGTAGGTAAATGGCAACGAATGCACCACCACCATTTTCACCTGCGGTATAAGGGAACTTCCAAATGTTACCAAGACCAACAGCAGATCCTGCTGCTGCCATCACAAAGCCGACTTTGGAACTCCAGTTTCCTCGGCTTGGGCTAGTTGAACTATTTACGTCCATAAAACATCCTGTTAGCTATTTAATGTTAAATCTTAATTGTTATAAATATTGTTGGCTTAATAACCATTTACTAAGTGTGTGATTGCTTATGTTTAACCATGAATCGTTACTTATTAAGTTATTTAGCCTGTTTGTGTTTACATATTTAACATTTCTATCACGCATTGTTCTGATTGCAAATAGCTAATGGTTGTAAAAGTACGATTTATGCGAAAAATTACGTTTTTGTGAATTGATGTTTACAGAACGGAGGTTTTGTACATTGTTCAAGGTGGCAAGTGGACAGAAAGACAGCAGCACAATGCCAATGTTCACAGGGCTATGTTTATAAATTTATTGTGCTTTCTCTGCTAATATGAAACAGTTCAATAAACAGCACTCCATTTGGTTTCGCTAGAATAATAAATATATATAAATATAAATCAGTTACTTCGTAACAATGTGTAGTTGTAATATCGCGACCACACTACGCAAAAGGAAATGTTTCCATCATGTCATTTGTTATACCCATGGTCATCTATATGCAGCAGCATTTAGCGCAATCGGCTAATAAAACTGTTGCAGCACAGATGCAGTCTTCTCTTAGTGTTAAACAGCCTTGTTATGGGATAAGCACAGAACAACGACACGACATTTTTCAATTGGCAGTGGCTCATACTACGATTGATACAGCTGATAATTATCATCGATTACTGCTTTGGTTGTGGTCGGGGGTATATCGTGAAGAGCGTTATCTTGCATTGGATGCAGGCGAGTATTATCAGTCGTTTATTAATGAACAGGCATGGCCTATTTATAGTGAAATGTTAGAAACAGTTGACGGTGTAGATGTAGGCGATCGTTTAGTAACAAACTTGATCAGCCCTGTACTGAAGCAACATCGTCAATTTGAATCAGATGTGATTGCTTGGCGAGACTCTGATAATAAATGGTTAAGACGCGCAGCGTTATTAGCGCAAATGAATCATCAAACTGAGACCAATGTAGATCTGTTATGTGACACCATCTTGCACCTTGCTGATGACAGTGAATATGAAGTGCAACAAGCGATTGGCTTAGCACTACGTAACTACAGTGAAACGGATTTTCCGTTTGTCGACCAATTTATTAAAACCCACTTTTCACGTTTACAATCACAAGCTAGACGTGAAGCTAGAAAAGTGTCGATGGTGTTATCGGTTGATAGCGAATAGTTAGTCAAAGACGCCGTAAAAAAGCCCGAATCTGAGCTCTATTATTAAGAGCAAAAGAGGCGGGCTTTTTTTGTGTTGGTTGTATAGCGTTAAACGCTTAATCAAGAATAGTCACTTTCTCTATCACGATTGGCTCTTTAGGCACATCTTCATAGTCACGGATAGAGGTTGTTTTCACTTTGGCGATTTTATTAACCACATCCATACCAGCAGTCACTTGACCAAACACCGCGTATCCCCAACCAGCATTTGTTGTTGCTGTGTGGTTGAGAAAATCGTTATCGGCGACATTAATAAAAAATTCAGCAGTGGCAGAATGGGGGGCATCTGTTCTTGCCATTGCAATCGAACCAATTACGTTTTTTAACCCACGGTTAGCTTCATTCACGATAGGCGCACGTGTTGGCTTTTCTTTCATGTTAGCGGTGTAACCACCACCTTGGATCATAAAGCCTTTGATCACGCGATGAAAAATCGTTCCTTCATAAAAACCATCTTGGCAATATTTCAAAAAGTTCTTTGCAGTAACAGGAGCTTTTTGTTTATTAAGCTCAATGGTGATATCGCCAACATTGGTCGTAAAAATAATCATGTAAAACTAACCGTGGTGTTAAGTGAAGACGGCAGTATACGTAATTGTTATTTTTTTAGTAGTGATAATGAATAAATAATGACTAGCCCTTAAAGCTAGGATCATTATCGACTAATTTAAGCCCTGCGTTACGTCCTTGCTGATAGCCTTGATCCAGTTTTTCTAAGTCTTTAGTGAGCCTTTTGATCACAAAAGTTTTGTCGGGAGCAATCGCCGTGATTTTGCAATCTTTCGGTGGGTTATGAATAAAATATAACGCCTTATTGTAACGTGATTCCTTGGTGAGAAACTCTTGTCCAAATACAGGGTTAGTTCTAAACAAGCGACGAGTAAGCCAAGGCACTTGACGATTTTTTGCAAACAAGCCCTGAGCATGAGACAGGATCACCGTAATATCACGCGCCCCTTTGTTATAGGCCTCAATCACTGGAATAGGATCGGCAATACCGCCATCACTCATTGCAATACCATCTATTTGTGGAAACTGACGGTAAATAATAGGTAGGGCACATGTTGCCGTCATCACTTCGTCTAAATTATGACGTGTGACTTCAACATAAGAAGGCTCGCCCGTATCAACCACAGTCGTCGTTGCATAAAGTGGTACGTTACGGTTTTCGTATTTTTGGATCTCTAACGGCAAGTTGTTAATACTGGTATTCCACAGCCAATCAATATCAATGAGATTGCCGCCTTTAACAAAGCGTTTGTAATTAATAAATTCCTTGCTGCGAGCATATTCGGTGATCACTTTGTAGTTACGTTGATAGCTTTCACAAAGGTATCCCATAAGAACAACCGAGCCTGCTGATACGCCGATGGTAAAGTCAAAAGGGTTATATTCTCGTTCGATAAAGGCATCTAAAACCCCCGTGGCGAAAATACCACGCATTGCACCACCCTCGACAACTAAAGCGCGTTTACTCATTACTATTTCCTATGTTGATTATTCTTATGTGGAATTTATAGATATTACTCTTAAGAATATCAATAGATTGAACGCAGGATCACATATTTATGAGAAAACAGATAATTTGACGTATGATATGGCTCGCTATTTACATATTTCATTGGTTAGTTAGGTTTTTCGATGCAGTTATTCCAACAAGATGCGGTTGAGTGGTTATCTTCTTTACCCGATCAAAGTATTGATTTATTGATCACAGATCCACCTTATGAATCATTGGAAAAGCATCGTGCAGTTGGTACAACAACCCGCTTAAAACAGAGTAAAGGTTCGAGTAACCAATGGTTTAATATCTTCCCGAACGAGCGATTTGAAACTTTGTTGACACAAGCCTACCGAGTTTTAAAACAAAATAGTCACTTCTACTTATTTTGCGATCAAGAAACCATGTTTCACATTAAGCCGATTGCAGAACAAGTGGGTTTCAAATTTTGGAAACCAATAGTGTGGGATAAAGTCGCGATTGGTATGGGATACCATTATCGTGCCCGTTATGAATTCATCTTGTTTTTCGAAAAAGGGAAACGAAAACTCAATAACTTATCAATTCCAGATGTATTGGAATGTAAGCGGGTATATCGCGGCTATCCAACAGAAAAACCCGTACCGCTACTAGAGATTTTAATTGAACAAAGCAGTGTGGAAGGAGAAGTGGTGGCTGATCCATTCTTTGGTTCAGGTTCAACACTGGTTGCTGCGAAAAAGTTATCTCGCCAAGCGTGGGGTAATGATATTTCAGATTCAGCGCACCAACACCTAACACAACGCATCATGTAGCGGTCAGTAATATTGATTAGCTAGGAACAGACATGACCCAAAAGGGAAAAATAATTAGCTGGAATCAGCAAAAAGGCTTTGGATTTATTGCGCCAGACAATGGCGGTGATGATGTTTTTTTTCACGTTTCAGCATTAGCTGATAAGCAAAGTCGTCCACGTATCCAAGAACCAGTAAACTTTAAACTGGGTACTGATAGCAAAGGGCGTTTATCTGCAAGTAATGTTGCGTTTGTAAATGCTCATTCAGGATTAGATAAGTACACCGCACCATTTTCAAAAGCACAGTGGTTCAGCGTGATCTTCTTAGGCTTTGTTGCTTTGTCAGTAGTGCTATTTCAGTGCCCATACCAAGTGCTGGTGGCGTATTTAGTATTAAGTGTGGTGACCTTTGCTGTGTATGCTCATGATAAACGTGCAGCACAAGCTGATAAGTGGCGAACCAAAGAGGCAACACTGCATTTATTAGCATTAATTGGCGGTTGGCCTGGTGCATTATGGGCGCAAAAAATTCTACGTCATAAATCGCAAAAACAGCCATTTAAAGCGATTTTATGGTTAACCATTATTGTTAACTGTGCAGCGTTTATTTTGTCGTTCACTCCTGAAGGAATGGCAATGATTAAACAAGTGCTTCAGTTAATTTAATCAATAAAATAGCCCAGCTTGATAAGAGCTGGGCTATTTTTTTATTCATACGTTAGGATTAACGTGCTACTGAAATGTGACCTTCATCGTCTGCATACCAGTTAAAGTGCTGGTTATCTCTACCTGTGATAACACCGTTACCTTTTGTTAGGTATGGGTGAACAGTATTTGCATCGTATTGGTAAGTAAATGGTGCTTTCGCTTCTGTAGACCAGTATTTAGCATTACTTTCAGCAGTATTAATCAACATACCTTTAAACATGATCTGACCGTAGTCATTCATTGTCATGATGTAATCATCATCTGTTGTGCTGTTAAAGCTTAAAGTGATCACTTCGCCATTGGTGATAGCGTTATGAGTAGTGAACTGCATTGCTGTCGGTGTGTGGATAATGATTTCGTTTTGTTGGCGTTCTACTTTCACACTACCTTTAGCTACGGCAATATCGATGTTGCCTTGAAATTCAGGGATATCACATTGATTAGTATTACCTACTGCAAGGCCTGTCGCACAGTCTTGTGCAGCGCGAGCAACAACAGTCACTGCGTCAGCTGTCACGTCAGCGTAGCCTTGTAGATCCGCTTGGCTCATATTATTAATATCGATGCCACCATGCTCTACAACTTCATCACCAGCGTTACAACCAACAAGTACTGTAGCTACCATTGCTGCTAAACATAACTTCTTCATGCAAGACCCTTTTTTCAATATATGAATAAATGTTGCAGCGGATGTTAGATTATGAACAAAGCACAAACAAGCATTCATGGCGTGAATGGTTTGGTTTTAACAAAGAGATGACTTTAATGGCTGTTTTTGGCGATTTTCATGACATTTAGCTTACATTCATAACTCAATCCTTAATGTGATTTTGCTTATCATTAGCCTTCATCAGTGAGATGATCTGGGTATTTATTTTGAATTAACGTCGCTTTTGTGATGTTTTTAGTGATTGCTTCAACGCAAAGAGGATCAAATTGTTTACCACTGCCATCTTGCAAATAGTTGATAACATCACTTACAGGCCATGGCTTCTTATAAGGGCGGTAGCTGAGTAGGGCGTCAGTGACATCAGCAACGGTGACTATACGGGCTTCTAAAGGAATATCTTCGCCTTTAAGCTTTAGTGGGAATCCTTCACCGTCAAAGCGCTCATGATGATGCCTAATAATATTGAGAATGATTTTTAAATTATCATCAGTGAGCCCACCCCATTGTTGTAAGGTTTTTAAAATAAGCTGATAGCCAAGCTCTGGATGCTCATTCATGATCTGCCGCTCTTCTGGCGTATAAATCTTAGTAGAAAATAGAATTTCATCAGGGATCATATACTTACCAATATCATGCATATCGGCATAGTGATAAACCGCATCAATAAAATCACCGCTACAGCGTTTTTTTCTACCAAGATAGAGTGCAATTAAGCGGCTGTATTCAGCGACTCGCTTTAAGTGATTTTGGGTTTCAGGATCTTTGTGGTGGCTGATCAGTAAGATGGTTTTAATTATATTGTGAAAGGAACGCTTCACATTGAGATCATCGTTAATAAAGAGTGAGGCAATAATCGAAATTGTATTAAAAAAGTTGAGATTTTGGCTGAAGAAGTAGGGAATACGAGCGTTTATAAACATAATCCCAACGAACTCATCGTTCTTATTATAAATAGGCGTAGCCATACTTGATAAACAAGATTTCCTGATCAATGTTTGATGAATATGCCTGATTGAGGGTAAGTGGCAGGTCATATCATCAATAATGTCAGGAGAGCGTTTCTCTCTTAGTGTGGAAAGTCTTGATGATTTATGAATAGCTTCAATAAAATCAGGAAACTTAGCCCCATAACCTTGGCTGCGATAAACCGAATACAAGTTATTATCATTGTCTAACATAGCAATCGCAAAGCCGACATAATCAGGATACCAGTCTTGGATCAGCGTATTAAGGTGGTCGAGCTTTTGCCTTAGTGTTAAATTATCACTGATGTTTAATACCATTTTTTATAACCTCCCTGTATTAATATGCTCCTTTGCTCATATTGAGGTCGGTGATGGATCTTGTAT
>NZ_SSMG01000396.1 GCF_009873615.1 Photobacterium lucens | reverse complement strand
CTATGGAATATATAAAATCGGATTTTGACAATAAATATCCCATATTAAATGTGGAACTATTAGGAAAGCCAATTCATACAATTAAAGATGAATTGGCTAATATTTTAAATCGTTCACTAACCGAACTAACTAACAAAGTTCAAAAATGGATTAAGTCCACTGAATTTACGATCTCTATCGTCAGTATTGATTTTCAATCACCGCAACAGGGGCAACATTCGGCACTGACGTTAAAACATGATGATGGTGGCATGATCAATTTTCGCTGCTCAGCCCCACTGCTTATTTCTCTGTCTGATCGTTTTTATAATTCACCGGTTAGTCGTTTAAATAGCGTAAAAAGTCAGATACTTACTGCGAGTGATTTTCGATTGCAACAACGGCTGGGACATCTTTTTGCTAGCGTTATTGCTCCAGAAGATATGTGGAATGAATGCGACAGCTCTCTATCTAGCGATATCGGTTTGGTGATCCAACTCGACGTTAGTTGTGAAGATACACTCGGCACAATCACCATCTGTATTGATTCCTGTTTAATCCAAACCTTAACCACAGTGATTGGCTTACAACCTATCGCCAATATCAATGAGCAATTCACCAAACAACTCGAATCCACCAAAGTCGTACTCAATACCATTTTATGTGAAAAACAAATGCCACTGGATCAAGTGCTACAACTCAAACCCGGTGATGTGTTCGATATTGATTTGATCCAATCTTCACCCATCAGCATTGGGCAAGAACACTTATTTAATGGTCATGTAGCAGAGCAAAATGGTCAGCTTGTTTTAATCATCAACACCAGTAAGGACACATAAGCATGAGCGATATTAACGAATCCGATCTATTTAATGATGATGACTTAAATTTTGATGATCTTCAGTTGGAACAATTTGATGAACCCCCTCAACTTGATATGCCTAACCCCCAACGTGGCCTAAGTTTTTTTAAGAAAATCCCTGTCACTGTGACCCTTGAAGTAGCAAGCACTGAAATCTCATTAGGCGAATTAATGAAAGCCGGAGAAGGCAGTGTGATTGAGCTAGATAAGCTCAATGGTGAACCATTAGATGTCAAAGTAAATGGCTCACTAATGGGTCACGCTGAAGTGGTAGTGATAAACGAGAAATACGGTTTACGACTGATTGATGTTGTCGATTCACCGTTAAATACCATGGACAACTAAGCATGATATATCAGGGATACCGCTTATTAACATGTGTTCTCACACTCGTTGTTATTATTGGCTGTCTGTTCTTTTCTTCACAGGTAGAAGCCAATAGTGGGCTGAACTTTCTCACCGTGACTGATGAACAAGGCGAGCAAGAATACAGTGTGAAGTTACAGATCTTACTCTTGATGACGGCACTGAGTTTTATCCCTGCTTTTTTGCTGATGGCAACCAGCTTTACCCGCATTATTATCGTGCTTTCTATTCTGCGCCAAGCACTTGGGTTACAACAAAGCCCACCCAATCGTATTCTGGTGGGTATTGCCCTTTCTTTAACCATTTTAATCATGCGTCCTGTATGGAGTGATGTTTACGATAATGCTTTTGTGCCTTATGACAACGGCGATATCACACTCTTGCAAGCCTTTGATACTGCGGAAAAACCCGTACGCGATTTCATGCTAAAACAAACCCATCAAAGTGCGTTAGAGCAGATGATGCGCATAGCTAACGAACCACTAGACCAAGATGTTGAAGATATTTCTTTTGCGATTGTGTTACCTGCGTTTGTGGTCAGTGAGCTGAAAACCGCATTTCAAATTGGCTTTATGTTGTTCATCCCTTTTCTGATCATCGACTTAGTCGTTGCCAGTGTCTTAATGGCTATGGGTATGATGATGCTATCTCCGCTTATCATCTCATTACCTTTCAAACTGATTGTGTTTGTTCTTGCTGATGGCTGGACCATGACAGTCGGTTCGCTTTCAGCAAGCTTTGGATGACAAAGGGAGAATGCAATGACGCCAGAGCTTGCGGTAAACCTCTTTTCTAATGCTGTTTGGATCATCATAAACATGGTGATGGTGTTAGTTATACCGGGGTTATTAGTCGGATTAGTGATTGCGGTTTTTCAAGCAGCCACCCAAATCAATGAGCAAACACTTAGCTTTCTACCTCGTTTGATCATGACCTTACTCATGGTGATTTTTGCCGGACATTGGATGTTAAGACGCCTAATGGAATTATTTGATTACTTATTTCATAACATTCCGGGAATGATTGGCTAATGGCGTTCTCGTTTGCAGAGCTTAATGCCCTTCTCGCTCAGTTTTGGTGGCCGTTTTTTCGTATTGGTGCTGCCATGTTAGCCATGCCATTTTTTGGTGATGCGTTAATTCCTATCTGGGTACGCGCTTTGTTAGCACTTGCTATCAGCTTTATTGCCGCGCCTCTTATGCCAGCGATGCCAACGACTGATTTACTCTCACTTAATGCATTAACTCTGGCATTTGAACAAGCGATCTGGGGAATTTTATTTGGTTTAATCTTGCACTTTTTATTTTCCATCATGACCTTGCTTGGGCAAATCATTTCACTGCAAATGGGGTTAGGAATGGCAATGATGAATGATCCTGTTAATGGGGTTTCTATTGCCATTCTTGGACGCATGTTTTTACTCTTTTCTACTCTGCTATTTCTTGCTCTTGATGGGCATTTATTGGTCATTGATATTCTGGTGCAAAGCTTTACTTCTTGGCCTGTTGGCAGTGGCTTAGCGCTTTCTTCGGTGAAACAAATACTCACGCTTTTTGGTTGGATGTTCAGCTCTGCACTGGCTATTGCGCTACCTGCAATTGTGTCCATGCTTTTGGCTAATATTAGTTTCGGTGTGATGAACCGCGCCGCTCCTAGCCTCAACGTTTATGCTTTGGGCTTTCCGATGACCATGTTGTTAGGGCTGTTTAGTGTTTTAATTTCAGTGAGCGGTGTGCCTACGCGTTACGCTGAGTTAGTGCATTACGCCTTAGATCAACTCCAAATTTATATTTCGGGGGGCGCATGAGTCAGTCATCAGCACAAGACAAAACCGAAAAAGCTACCCCGCAGAAGATCCGTAAAGCCCGTGAACAAGGTCAGATCCCACGTGCAAAGGACTTCACTGCCGCAACTATTTTTATTGCAGTCATCGTTTTCTTTTACTTTCAAATCAATGTTATCTGGCAAGCGTTAAATGGCGTCTTCCAGCTCAACATGACAATCTCTCATGATGATCTACGCTCCCCTTGGCTTGCTATTGAAGCATTAGGCACAAGCTTAGCCATTATCATTCAATTACTGCTACCATTATTTGCTTTGATATTCATCACAGCTATCGCCAGCAGTTTATTACTTGGCGGTTGGCTTTTTTATCCTGCGGGTGTGCTGCCAAAACTCTCAAAAATTGATCCCATTGCAGGAATAAAACGCATGTTCTCAACCCGATCTTTGGTAGAACTTTTAAAGTCGACACTCAAAGTCTGCGTGATTTTCCTGCTGTTATATCTCTACCTTGATGCCAATTTAAGCCGCTTATTAGGGATGCAAAACTTACCGCTTAAACAAGGCGTATCGTTAATTATGACGATCCTCTTTCATGGCATTTTGCTTATGGGTGTCGCACTGTTTCTGTTTGGTTTAATTGATATTCCCTACCAAAAATGGGAACACGCTAAAGAGCTAAAAATGACCAAGCAAGAACTTAAGGAAGAATTTAAGACCAATGAAGGTAACCCTGAGATCAAACAGCGTATTCGCCAGATTCAACAGCAGTTCGCCCGTAGAAAAATTGATAAAGCAGTACCTCAGGCCGATGTGGTGATCGTCAACCCTACCCATTATGCCGTTGCGATTAAATACGACACGACACTGTCCGAAGCGCCCTTTGTGGTAGCAAAAGGCATAGACGAAGCGGCAATGCATATTCAAACCATCGCCAAACAACACGATGTAGAGATCTTACGCTCACCACCATTAACCCGTGCGATTTATCACAGCACCCAGATAGAACAAGCGATCCCAAGCCAGCTCTATGTCGCCGTGGCGCATATTTTAACTTATGTCTTACAGCTCAAAGCCTTTCGACAAGGGCAAGGAAATCAACCACAACAATTACCTAATTTTGTTATCCCCAAACATTTACAGCATTAATGTCAGCGCATTGTTACCTGATTGGATGAAGGACTTCACATGTTAAATTGGCTCACAACACTCAAACAGTCGAGTAAAGGTTATATCGGTATTCCTATTGCACTACTGATGATTCTGGCAATGGTGATTTTGCCCCTACCGCCGATGCTGCTCGATGCCTTATTCACCTTTAATATTGTGTTAGCCATCTTAGTGTTGTTGGTCAGCACTACGGCAAAACGCCCATTAGATTTTTCTGTTTTTCCTACCATTTTATTAGTTGCAACATTAATGCGTCTGACATTGAATGTGGCTTCTACACGTATTGTGTTATTGGAAGGTCATAATGGTGGCGATGCCGCAGGTAAAGTGATCCAAGCATTTGGTGAAGTGGTGATCGGCGGTAACTATGTAGTAGGTATGGTTATCTTCGTGATTTTAATGATCATCAACTTTGTGGTGATCACCAAAGGTGGCGAACGTATCTCTGAGGTAGCAGCTCGTTTTACCCTTGATGCCCTGCCCGGTAAACAAATGGCGATAGATGCGGATTTAAACTCTGGCATTATTGACCAAAACCAAGCTAAACAACGCCGTCGTGATGTTGCCAATGAAGCGGATTTTTACGGTTCAATGGATGGTGCATCTAAGTTTGTTCGTGGTGATGCCATTGCAGGCTTGTTGATCCTGTTTATCAATATCATCGGTGGTATCAGTATCGGTGTTTTTGAGTACGGACTCAGCGCTTCTGATGCTTTTAAAACTTACGCCTTACTGACCATTGGTGATGGTCTTGTCGCGCAAATTCCTTCACTACTATTAGCTACCTCTGCCGCAATCATTGTCACTCGCATTAATGATAGCGATGATGACATGACGCAAGCCATGCAGAATCAGCTGCTTGCCTCGCCTGCCACCTTATTTACTGTTGCCTCTGTGATGGCAATCATTGGCATGGTGCCGGGTATGCCGCATCTTGCGTTTTTCAGCTTTGCCGCCGTATTAGCTTTTGCGGGCTGGCGACAATATAAAAAGCCCCATCACCACCAGCAGCTCGATGAAGTTGAAGCCGTTTCTCAAGCGATGCAACTCGACCACGAGACACCTTTAACATGGGATGACATCCCTCATGTTCAAAGTATGTCGTTATCACTTGGTTTTCGCTTGGTACATTTGGTGAATAAAGAACAAGGCGCACCGCTCACCCAACGTATTCGCGGTGTACGTAAAAACTTATCAGAGCAAGTGGGTTATTTACTGCCTGAAGTCAATATTCGCGACAACCTGAGTTTAAAACCGAACCACTATACCATTGCGGTTCATGGCGAGATCATTGAACAAGGCAGCATCGAGCCTGAACGTTTAATGGCCATTGCCGTGGGTGATACTTATGGCGAAATTGACGGTATCCTCGGTCACGATCCAGCCTATCAATTACCTGCGGTATGGATTGAGAATAACAACAAAGCAAAAGCACTGAATATGGGCTATCAGGTTGTTGATGATGCCACCGTCATTGCGACTCACTTAAGCAAAGTAATGAAAGTCCATTTAGCAGATTTGTTTACTCATGATGATGTGGATTTTATTAACCAACGTTTGGCGCAACAAGCGCCGAAATTAGCGGAAAGTTTAAGTGCAGCATTAACACCTGCTCAGCAACTTAAAGTGTATCGCCAATTGCTGATAGACCAAGTGCCGCTAAAAGATATTCGTACCATTGCCAATACCATGTTGGAGGCCTCTGAAAATACCAAAGATCCGATCTTAATTGCTGCTGATGTTCGCTGTAGCTTACGCCGCACACTGGTAAATTTAATCAATGGCGATAAGAAAGATCTTAATGTGTATGCCCTATCCGATGAACTTGAACAGATCTTATTAACCTCGCTTCAACAAGCGCAAGCAAGTGGCAATGTCATGCTTGATAGTTTCCCTATTGAACCTAATATTTTAAGCCAATTTCAACAAAATATGCCGCTGGCAAAACAACAGTTAAAACAGCAAGGGGCAGCCCCTGTTTTATTAGTGATGCCGCAATTAAGACCGTTACTATCTCGCTATGCCCGCACTTTTGCACAAGGCTTAGCGGTGTTGTCTTATAACGAAGTTCCTGAAAATAAGAATATCAATATTATTGGTAACTTAGGCTGATCCATTCACCACAATTGCACAAGGATGAACTATGACAGCTCAACAAACATTAACTACCGTGGACGATCTTTACCACTATATTCAAAGTATTGTGCCATCGCTCACCCGTAATAATGACGATGCCATCTTGCTTGACGCCTTTGAGCAAAACGATTTACGCCATGTGTGCCAAGCCATTCGTGAAACCATATCGAATCAAGTGACTTATCAGCATCTAACCTTACGCTTTGGTAGTAATAGCGAACAAAGTGTTTATCAATTTGATGTTTCTAAACCTGTACAGTTTCTGTTTGATCTCTACAGTTTATATTTAGCGATTCGCCATATTGAGTTTCAACTCAGCACGTTTCACAAAGACGTGATTAATCCTTTAGTGGTGCCGATAAATTCGGAAACCCTCTCTTGGCCTATAGGACAAGGCTTTATTAATCAGGTTTATCAGCATCACTATACCGCCATGAAATACATTATTCCCTGTGTTCAACTTCATGATACGGAAAATAACGAATGTCATGACGTAATGACATTAAATGCAAATTTAGAGTCACTTAAAAAGAAAGCGGTACAACTGTGGGTCGATATTATTCCCCCTACTCAATATTTAGAGACAATTAAGACCATCAAGCCGGATGCCATTAAAACGTCGCATATCCTTAATGATGATCATAAGCGCTCAGGATTAATTCCTGTGATACGTTTTATTCGTAAAAACAACACATTATTTATTGCTGGACGAGTGGGAAGCCAATACGAACTCAACCAATATCGTCTACTTGGCGCGCAGTATTACTTTGGTTACATCAGCGATATTCCAGTCTCGATTTCAATGAGAAAACAAGTGGCGAATAACTCTTAAATACCAAGTAGGATTTATATGTTCCCTGCACCTAAAAGTGTAACGTTGACTTTAATAGTTAATACCTAAGCTTGTGTGCATGAACTGAAAGAAAACTCTGTTCTTATATGGCTCGTTGTTTCTTTACTGATAGAAATTGAATAATGATTATTTTATCGCTTAAGTTCCGTTTTTAATAAGACAGATTAAATACATTTCTGACTTTATACATTATCTCACAAAGCGTTATATGTAAAAAAATTGCTATCAACTTCATAATATATAAAGATTATATCGAGTATGATGAAGACATTTTATGAATATATTTTTGCGCAAAAAGTAAGAATACTTATTAGTACACTGTTACATGCCATAAGGAGCAATCATATTGTTTGGAGAGTTAACCAAAGTTTCACTAAGAGAAATATGGCCTCACGAGGCTTCAGATTTTACGCCTTGGCTTGCAGAGAATATTGAAGAGTTAGGTAAGTCCTTAGGGATGGATTTGGAGCTGATCGAACAAGAAGCAAGTGTTGGAGATTTCTCGCTTGATATACTCGCAAAAGATTTAGGCTCATCAAAGTCGGTAATTATTGAGAATCAGCTTACACAGACAGATCATGATCATTTAGGTAAGTTATTAACTTACGCAGCTGGGTTTGACGCTTCTATTGTTATCTGGGTCTCAGAATCTATTAGGGAGGAGCATCGACAGGCGATGGATTGGTTAAACCAAAGAACGGACAATGAAACGTCATTTTTTGGTGTTGTTGTTGAAGTAATAAAAATCGATAACTCTAAACCAGCTTTTAATTTCAAACTCGTAGCTTCTCCAAACGAATGGCAAAAAAACAAAAAGCGGCAAGCCCAAAGGGTATCAACGTCAACAAAAGGTGATAAATACCAAAATTATTTCCAAAGTCTTATCGATACTCTTCGTGATTCGCACAGGTTTACATCTGCAAAGGCAGGCCAACCTCAAAATTGGTATTCATTTGCATCAGGAGTCAGTGGGATAACTTACGGTGCAAATTTCTCACAAGGCGGTAAAGCTCGTGCAGAGCTGTATATAGATTTGGGCGATCAAGAAAAAAACAAATATATATTTGATCAGCTTCTTAATCAAAAAGATAAAATAGAAGGAGACTTGAGCGAAGAAGTTAGCTGGGAGCGTCTTGACAACAAGAGGGCTTCAAGACTAGCACTTTATACTGATGGGGCAATCAATGATTCAGACTCTGACCTTGAAAGAATTAAGAATTGGCATATTGAAAAACTCCTTAAAATCAAAGCATCGCTTGGTAGCAAAATTGGCAGTTTAGCTAAATCGGCAGCAAGCATGTAACAAGTCAAAGCACTCGACCCCAGACAAGCTACGCCAGTGTTTGAGGCATTATATACCCAGGATTTTTGATGACTCTTTTAGCTAATACCCCAAAGCCACCTTATTATGCTGTTATTTTTACTTCAGTTCGTACTGCGGGCGATAATGGATATGGAGACGCTGCAAATAGGATGATTGAGCTTGCTGAACAGCAACCAGGGTATTTAGGTGCAGAATCAGCAAGAGAAGATGTAGGTATTACAGTTTCTTACTGGGCTAATTTGGAGTCTATTAAAAACTGGAAAGCTAATACTGAGCATCAAGAAGCTCAAAAAACCGGTCGTAAGTTATGGTACGAGTCATTTAAGGTTCGTATTTCAAAAGTAGAACGTGACTATGGCATATAACAAGGTATTTATAATCTAAACTGATTCTGTCCAACAATTAGCTATCTCATGTCCACCTACGCATAATATATGTATTTAAACGCATTAAAAATTTAATAAGGTTTTCTTACCTAATCGCTTATTAAGTAAGAAAGCCTCGTTAAATTTGTCTCAATATCAAAAATAATAATTAATGATCTTTTCTAACTGTCCGCATAGATACAGTGAGCAGGAAATACCTCGATAGATTGATTACAAGGAGAACTATCATGGCTCTATCTATGCACACTAATTACGCATCACTGGTTACACAGAACACACTGAACAATACTAGCAATTTGTTAAATACGGCAATGGAGCGTTTAAGTACTGGTTATCGCATCAACTCTGCTGCAGATGATGCAGCAGGCTTACAAATATCTAACCGACTTGAAGCGCAAACTCGTGGTATGTCAGTAGCTATGCGTAACTCACAAGATGGTATTTCTATGCTTCAAACCGCTGAAGGTGCTTTTGATGAAGCAACTAATATTCTATATAGAATGAATGACCTCGCAACACAATCAGCTAACGGTACCAACACTACAGCAGATCAAGCTGCACTTGATAAAGAATTTACCGAGCTAAACGCCGAACTCAATAATATCGTCACCAATACCAAATATGCTGGAGATACATTAATCACAGGAGCCGGAATAAAAGCAGGCGGTGTGACACTTCAAATCGGTTCTTCTTCTTCAGAAACATTAGATTTCGCTACAACTATTGATGGTGACGTAACAACAGCACACACACAATTAGCAACTACAGTTCAAGCATTAGATATTAGTACAACAGCTGGTGCTTCAGGTGCTATGGATGCCCTTGCTACAGCTATTGATGAAGTAGGTGCTGCTCGTGCAACACTTGGTGCCAACATCAACCGCCTTGACCACACCATCACTAACCTTGGCAATATGGTTGAAAATACTTCAGCTGCAAAAGGACGAATTATGGATGCTGACTTTGCAGTGGAATCTTCAAGCATGACCAAAAACCAAATGCTAATGCAAGCGGGCACAACGGTACTTTCCCAAACTAACCAATTACCTGGTATGGCAATGTCACTCTTACGTTAACGAAAAACATACTCCCTTTTATTTACGCAGCCTCCTTCGTGGAGGCTTTTTTATAACTGGCACATTGAGCGAAAGAACAGTTAACAAACGCAGTAATTACAAAAAAGTAAGTAAACGGAACATGGGAATCAGAGCAGGAAATGTAAACGGAAGCCCCCTTTCCGCCATTGCCGACAACACATGTAACCAATTGTTTTTATTTGATTTTAATTAACCTCGTTGTGGCATAGCTCTTGCCAATATAAATAGTCACTTAAGGAGCAATCATGAATTCATTAGATCCCATTCAAATGGCAACCCAGCTCGCCACTTTTGATGTACAGCCATTTCAGCAGCGTTATCAATTACAAGCTGATAAATACCAAAGCCAATTAACAGCGCTTGGTAAGGTGGAATCTGCCCTACGTGATTTTCGCTCTACCATTCAAGAGATTAACAGTTCAACCACCAGCATTATTCAGAATAAAGCAACATTAAGTAACGATAGCCACTTTAGTGTTGATGCCAGTGCTCAGGCGTTAAATGGCAGCTATCAAATCTTTGTTGAACAAGTAGCAAGTGCGCATCAAGTTAAAACCGATATGCCAGCGAATTTAGATTCAACAACGTCAGTTCCAAATACAGGCACGCTATCACTCACTGTTGATGGTCAAACCCTTGATCTCGATCTTTCGACAATAGATAGCGACG
This sequence comes from Photobacterium lucens, assembly GCF_009873615.1. GTDB lineage: Bacteria > Pseudomonadota > Gammaproteobacteria > Enterobacterales > Vibrionaceae > Photobacterium > Photobacterium lucens. Next base: position 8,106 of record NZ_SSMG01000396.1, on the reverse strand, counting down.
GTGACGGGCAGTCCACCATGGCTGAGCTCACTACGGCAATTAATAACCATCCCGATAATCCCGGTGTGAATGCCACCCTAGTACGTACCAGTGGCCAAACTCACTTTATGCTATCAAGTACTGAAACAGGTGTTGCGAATACTTTAAGTGTTAATGTAAGCACTGGCACAACATGGTTTGATGATGCTTTTACTAATTTAACCGAAATCAGTGCACCACAAGACGCAGTGATTTGGCTTGGTGCTGAAACCACCGGCTTACAACTCACCAATAGCAGTAACACCTTTTCTAATGTGATTGATGGTATTGATATAACAGCAACCAAAGCACAAACCTCTGGTGATCCTGCCATTTCAATGGCTATCGATGCAGATAAAGATGCCACGTTAGAGCAAGTGAACGCTTTTATTGATAGCTATAACAAGGTGATGAGTACGCTTGATAGTTATGCCCAAACAGGCTCAGCAGACAGCAAACGTGGTGCACTGGCTAATGATCCTACCCTTCGTTTAATAGAGTCGCAGTTAAACAACTTATTACGGGATCAATTTGACGGCAAAAGACTGTCTGAAATTGGGATCAGTATTAACCGTGACGGCAAATTAGAAGTGGATTCAGATACCTTTAAAAACGCCCAACAAACCATGGGATCAACTATTGAATCCATGTTTAACGGCGATGGTAACTTGCTTGATTCATTAGATGACTCACTCAAACCTTTTCTGCAATTTTCTTCTGGCATGTTCTCTTCTCGAAAAGATGCCCTACGTAACAACATCGATCGCATCGATGACAAGCAAGCCAATCTCGAGCGCAAGTACGACATGGCTTACACCCGTTATCTCAAACAATTCACCCAAATGAATCAAATCATGACCCAAATGCAGCAAACCCAAGGTTTATTTGGTTAAAAGGAGCACCACTATGTTAATGCAAGATGCAGGTTTTAATTCATACCAACAAGTTGACTTAGATGCACAGGCTGCCTCGGCCTCTCCGCATCAATTAGTTTTGATGCTCATTGATGGCTTTCAAGATGAACTGATCCGCGCCCAAGGACATATCGAAGCCAAACGACTTGATGCCAAAGGGATCAGCATTAATAAATGTATGAATATCTTAATGGGGTTAGACAGTGCGTTAGATTTAGAACTTGGAGGTGAAATTGCCACTAATTTGCATGATCTTTATGAATTTTGTCAGCTAGAGCTTTACCAAGGCAGTGTTAAAAACGATATCGCACACCTTAATAATGTTGCTTTAGTCATGAATAACATTCGTGAAGGCTGGCAAGGATTCGGACAACATGCAGCCAAATAAGCCAGTGTCGTTCAATCAGCTCACCATACAAATTCAACAAGCTGCTGAGGATCAAAATTGGTCCCGCTTGCAGCAGCTTGATGATGCACTGCGTCACCTGTTATTAGCTGTTAAATCAAAACCAATAACACCACCACAACAAGCACAGATAAATGCGTTAAAAGCAGTGCATCACCAAGCCTATCTCGCACTGCAGCAAGCACAGCAACTACTGCAACAAAAAATAGCGACAGCTGATAAGGAAAAAGAACGCCTTAAAGCTTACCAGTCAGCTAACAGTATGGAGTGATCGATGTTAATTAATAATGCGCTAAGCAAAGTCGATAATATGGCTTCATCATCTGATATCAAGCAAGCTGGGATGCCAGTTAAAAGCTCTGATAAAACAGAAGCACAAGGGAATTTCTCGCATACTTTACAAACGCTCCCTACGACTCAACAACAAGAGAATGTATCGCCTGATCTACCCTTTGGCTCAATGAACAATGCCGTTCTCGATCAAGGCAATCATCAAACAGATGAACAGCTCACTACGCTCATTGATGGAGAAGAAACACAAAACCTATGGCAAAACCAAACTGATACAAGCTTATATACAGCTCCCCTAACAGCTTTGCCACTGAATCAAGAGACTCTGCAATATCCCAAAGCACAGCAATCAAATATCACTAATACAGCAGAAGTATTAGTGAACAATCAGCGAATCGTTGATGGGGTATATAACTCGCTTATCACAGATTCAAACACGATGAAAAGCTCAGTAGCACCACTTACCACCACTGCGCTATCAAGTGAGCCTCTAGCACAAATATCGTCACTAACTGCGGTAAAAACGCCTGCATCTAATCGTGAACTCACTGTTTCGCAAGTAGTACAAAACCTCACAACAGTAGAGCAAACATTACCTGCAAATACCCAATCCCAAGTGAACATAACTGCCAATCGTGCAAATTGGGCACCTATCAGTATCGATCCTCAATCACCTCAATGGGGGGAAAAGATGATCAATATTCTTCAAGATCGGGTATCGCTTCAAGCAACGCAAAATATGCAAGAGGCCCGTATTCGCCTAGATCCGCCAGAACTCGGTAAGCTTGATCTGATCGTCAAAATGGAAGGCGATAAATTGAACGTCCAGATCAATGCCAATAACAGTGCTGTACGTGATGCCCTTAGCCAAGTCTCTGAACGTTTACGTCATGATCTCCAACAACAGTTCATGAGCGTCAACGTCAATATCAGCCATGGCGAACAGCAATCTCATCGCCAGCAAACCACAGAACACACTCTTCAAGATGACAATGATCATCGGGTGATGGCAGCGTTATCGGCTCCCCCCATAGACACATCAACAGCCAATGAACATTGGCTCTCTACACTCGCATAATATTTTTCTATTTAGGATCAGGATGATGGCTAATAAAAAAACGCTCTTTAATCTCTTATTTCTACTGCTATTTAGCATCCTTGTGGCAGCTATCACTTTTGCTGCAACCTTGTGGTATAGCCAACAAAATGCGCCCTCTGCAAGTATGAATGCATGGTTAGCATCCCTGTTTCAATCAGAGCCAGAAGCCACTCGTCAGCCTGCTTTTCATTCTCTCGATAAAATTGTTGTTAGTGTCAAAGGCGAGCGTCAAACCCATTTCGTGATGTTAGAGCTTGCCGTACAAACCCACTATCCCGAGCGTATTAAACAAATCGACAGCTATATGCCTTTAGTACGTAACGCACTACTCAAGATGTTCAGCAAAAAGAAATACGAAGAATTACAGAATCAGCAAACCATTGAGCAATTACAACAAGAAGTGAAACAAACCCTCACTGATGCTTTTGCCAATACCACCATTGCACGTGATATCGATGATGTGCTGTTTACTAAATATGTCATTCAATAATGAGGTGAGTATGTTAGATAACACCCAGAACACTCACTATGACACCAGTACAATACCAGCGTCGCAGCAACATGATGTTGATGAGAACGTACTGATCAAAAAACACCTTAACTTAGTTAAACGCGTCGTCAATCAGTTGCGTCATCACACTAGCGCTCATTGCAGTTATGAAGACATGCAACAAATTGGCTTGATTGGTTTATTAGAAGCAGCTCGTCGTTACGGTGATGTTGATGATCCCCAATTTCCTGCCTTTGCTGTTTGCCGTATTCGAGGTGCCATTTTAGATGAGCTTCGTCGTCTAGATTGGCGTTCCCGTCAAACACGTCAGCAAGCGCATGAATTAAATGACGCTACCCGTGATCTCATGAAACAACTGGGACGTCAGCCTACTGAAGCGGAAATCACTCACGCATTAGGCATTGATAACAATGATTACCATCAGCGATTACAAGCCAGTATGGCGAGCGAAATGCAAAGCCTTGATCAACTACTTGAAGCAGGAAAGGAGCTAGAAACACCCTTTACTGACACAAGTATTGAGCATGAGCATTTACGTCGTTCACTTACCTATGCCCTCACCCAATTAACCAAACGTGAACAGTTGTTGCTCACTCTATTTTATCAACATGAGCTCAATCTTCATGAGATAGCTCTGGTGCTTAATCTCACCCCACCTCGAATTTGTCAGCTGCATAAACAGGCACTGAAATCCCTCAATCATTATTTATCGACTTAGGAGCTTGATATGCAGAAGTTTATCGGTGCCATTATCATTATTATTTGTGTTTTCGGTGGCTATATTTGGGCTGGCGGTAATTTACGCGCTATTTGGCAACCAGCAGAATTACTGATTATTGCAGGGGCAACTATTGGCTCGCTGATCATAGGTAATCCCCCTCATGTATTAAAAGAAATGCGCTTGCAGTTTCGAGAAATATTGTCTCCTAATCATCATGAAGAGCAATACTACATGGAGTTAATGGCACTACTACAAGCCTTGCTCGACACGGTACGAAACAACGGATTTAAAGCGTTAGACAGCCATATTGAATCACCACAAAGCAGCGCTATTTTTAATCGCTATCCACTGATCAGCCACGATCATCATGTTATTTCCTTTATTACCGACAATTTACGTTTAATGGCAATGGGACAAATGTCGCCTTATGAACTTGAAGGGTTACTCGAACAAGAAATCAGTGCCATCGAAGAAGATTTATTGTTGCCATCACGTTCAATGCAGCGCACCGCAGAAGCCTTACCCGGTTTTGGGATTTTAGCGGCAGTAATGGGGATCATTATCACCATGCAAGCCATTGATGGTTCGATAGCCATGATTGGTTATCACGTTGCAGCAGCTTTAGTTGGGACTTTTCTCGGGATTTTTGGCTGTTATTGCATTCTCGATCCAGCCAGTAATGCCATGGCACAACGTGTTAAACGTAACATGTCAGCATTTGAGTGTATCCGCGCAACCTTAGTCGCCTATGTTGCTAAAAAACCAACGCTATTAGCCATTGATGCAGGAAGAAAACATATTCAGCTAGACATTAAACCAACGTTTAACGAAATGGAGAAGTGGCTAACTGAACAGGAGGGATAATGCAAAAAACAGAGCACATCGTCTTTAAACGTGCAGCAAGACGACATTCAAACGAACACCATGGTGGAGCATGGAAAGTTGCCTTTGCTGATTTTATGATTGCTCTTATGGCACTATTTTTAGTGCTTTGGCTAATGCAGGTTGTTGATCAACAAGAACGTAAAGCCATTGTTGCCTATATAAATAGTGCCAGCGTTTTTGACGAAGGCGCTGGCAATCCTTTTGATACCGCCAACAGCTTATCCCCTATTGATTTCGGTGGCGAAGCTGCCGATCTAAGCTCTCACAATGCAGCTATGACAATAAAATCGTTTTTTGATGGTAATGGCGATGGACCAGAAAGAGACGCATTAATTCCAGGTAGCTTTGAAACTCAAGCGCAACTTGCAGTGCTCGCTTCTGTCGTAAAGGAGACAGCCAAGCAAGTATCAGCACAAGGCAACATCTCGGTCGATGTCACTCCTCAAGGGCTGAGGATCATTTTACAAGATGATTTTAAACAAAATATGTTTCATCGAGGCAGTGCCAATTTGACGCCTTTTTTTGAAGACGTATTACTCAATATCGCCCCTATTTTTAAGCAAATTAGCAATTCACTGATCATTAGCGGTCATACTGATGCCACACAATTTAAAAGTAAATTTAGCCGTAGTACCAATTGGGAGCTGTCCTCTTCTCGCGCAAATGTAGCGAGACAAACGCTTATTGCTGGCGGTATGCCAAGTAACCGTGTACTTCAAGTGGCAGGGATGGCAGAGCGTGCGCTTCTCAATAAACAATCGCCTAACGCCAGTGAAAACCGTCGTATTGAATTATTTATCTTAACAACACCCGCTGCCAACATTGTTGATGCCCTGTTTGGTACAGGTAATCCTGACAATATTCTCGATAAAGCCCGTAGCAAGGCAAAGTTTAATCAGCCGGTTATACGCAGTGACTTTATTAACCACGCTCAACCAACACCAAAAAATAGCCCACAACCTCTTTCTCATTTATAAGTAGTTTCCAAAAAAGGTGTTAGGCAATAAACAAATTTGTTGATGAGTAACGAATGACATATTCCGAATTGAAACAGAGAAAAGCCGATAATCTACAGAAAACCTTTTTATGGTTGATTATTATCGACTACATTTTGCTGTCTTTTTTCCTGTTCCAACTCTCATCACTGGATTTAAAAACAGGCACAATGATCAGTCTACTGCTGGTTTTATATAATGGTTTACTGGCTGTTTTTTGTTTTCACCGTGCAAATAGAACAGATGATGGCTACATTATTTACCCTATTATTTCGGCAATACTATTAGCCTTCATCTGTTTTCTTTATTTCTTTTTTCTCGTTGCTTAAGAGCATCTAGCGGTGCTTACAGATCCAACGTGTCAGCACTTTTCCGAGCCAAAAACTCACCGCGAACAAAGTAACAAAAAAGACACCGCTACACACATATGCCCACACCGCTTGTAAACGAAAGAAATAACCAAAGCTAAACGCGATACCATTTACAGCTTCTAACGGCATTTCAAACCATGCCGCATTGGATGAATAACCTATGCTAACAACAACATAAAGTAATGCGATACAAGCGACAAAGAAGCCGACTTTATTTTCAATACGTTTCATATAAGTATCTAAATTTAATTTATGGTCAATAGGTTACTATAAAGATAAACCTGTTATGTCATGAGTACCGTAGAAGAATGGTAATGACAATCTTAGAAAGGAAAAACAACAAGCATTAAGCAAATTTCGATATTAAACACCTAAATAACGAAATCACTATTTAGGTGTTTTTATGATGATTACTTCTTCACACAAACAAATAATGCGTTGCCTGAAGTACCGTTCCAAGGCAATAGTTTATCGTAATCATGCTCGAACATATGCACTTCAAAGTAAGGCTCTAGCAATGCTTGTAATTCTGCAAAACTCACAGCCACCATTGGGTGTTCGTCATGCCAAACTTCTGTCGTGATATCACATGCTTTTTCAATACTTAGCTTGAGTGCTTGTTTATCGCCTTCACCTTGATAGAACCAACCTGAGCTAAAGGTAAAACGGCTATTATCGTGCTCAACGCTATGGCGAACAAAAGAATCATTGTTGATTAAATTCTTTTCCACCGCATTGAAACAAAAGATACCGTCATCTTTTAGGGCTGTATGAGCGCTTTCAATACAGCGTGTTAAGTTTGCAATGCCATCGCTATAGTGAATCGAATACAGGAAACATGTGATCAAATCTAACGGCTGATCGACTTTAAATTCACACATGTTCTGCAATACAAAATCCGCTTCTGGGCAGCGAAGTTTTGCAAGATCCAACATTGGCTGATTAATGTCTAAACCAGAGCTTTGAAAGCCTTTATCGATAAAGTGACGAACATGAGGCCCTGTACCACAGGCTAAATCTAAATGACGTGTACCTTTATTACCAAAAAGCTGGTGAAGTCGACGAATACACTCGGCTTGAGCTTGATAATTAATATCAGCACACATTAAATCGTAGTAAGAAGATAGATCTGTATACAGCGCTGTAGAAGTGGTTGTTGCCAATATCTTATACCGTGTAGGGTTATTAACTGGCGCGGATAGTATAGTAATTGACGCCTGTTCAAAAACACGGATTTTTATCATTACGATAAATTTTATTTACCAAACACTGTAAAAGTAATATTTATTGGGCGCATTCCTTTAATCACAGTTCTAACAACACGCTATGCAGATGATCACATCAGCTTTATTTACATATGGTTACAAACAAAAATGAGAGAATATCCCTTGTGTGCCTAGTAATTGTTCACATAGGATAAAAGCATACTTTTACAGCCATATTGAATCACAACGCAATAAGTTAAATATTATTTCAATGTATTAGCAGCACCAAAGACGTATTACTCAAACTTTATTTTTTCAATTTTTATACGCATGGTGAAATATAGAGGAATAATGATGGCGATTAAGTTTCAGTTTTTTACGCTTAGCAACGACAGAAAACAATTCACGTTTCTTGATATGTCATCATCGACATTTCTTAAAGAAAAAGAAACCTTACTCTCTCAAGGTTTTGAAATCCTAGATGATGTGATTTATGCAGAAACAAGTGAAGAAGCAGTAGAACACTATAAGTCGAACTATATTTACGTATTAGAAGAATATAACAGAGCGTCAAACCCTTTTTATATCATTATTGATTCTATAAAAAACCTCTTAAAACGATAATAAAAAAAACCACTAGCTATCATATATAGCTAGTGGGACGTCTATAAGAAATATAACTTATAAAAG
>NZ_SSMG01000395.1 GCF_009873615.1 Photobacterium lucens | reverse complement strand
AAGTTAAATGGTAAATTGAAAGGTGCAGTATTGCGTAATCGGTAGCGCTCAGAACTGTTAACTTTACTTACTGTCTCTAGTATTTCTTGGCTATATAATGGCTTATTTTCTTCAATAAAAATCAGTAGTTCCGTATTGTTGCCTGTTGATGCCGTATGTTTGATAAGATTGAGTGCATGCTTTGCGTAGGCATCATACAGACAGGTTTCCATTGCTTTAATATTAAGATATTGAAGTAACTGCTTTTTCTCTTCGTTAGTAAATTTTTCTCCCCCTTTGACATGCAAATATAAGTTAATTTTATTATTGCTCTGAATATCATTACAGCGTTGTTGGTAGTAACGAATATCATTAATACTATCAGTTAAACCTGCTTGAACAGTTAAACTGAATAATGAAAGAAATATAGGAAATATATAATTATTAATATGCTTCAAATTAAATAATCCAAGAGATATAAACGATAACTTTGTACTGTTGAAATGTTAAATAGTCCCTTTGTTAAGGAACCCACGTAGAGCTCGATAGTAAATCTTCCTGATGACATATCACAATGTTTGTTGTTATTGATAGCAATAAAAGTGTTTCAAAATGTGTTGTTATTATTAATTTTAGTTATAAAAAGCGCAAAAAATATCGTTTTATGCTCAAAAAGTGAATATTTCATACATTGATTAAATTTATAAATTGTCACGATTAAAGATGTCGTTTGTGTTGTTTCCGTTAAAAGTTAAACATTGGGTTAACTTTTATGGACTATGTAATAGCAGTAAGGAAACATAGTGAATACATTTCAAAAAAACTTTAAGTTGATTGATAAGCCAACGTTTTTCGGAGCGTTAGCCATGTTGATCTCAGTGGTTGTGCCACTGATCTTATTCCCAGAGCAAGGTGCAACTTGGATTGCAACAGCGAAGACCTTTATGACGGATAAACTAGGTTTCTTATACCTAGCATTAGGCTTAGCTGCTGTGTTCTTTATGGTGTACATTATTTTCTCTGATATCGGCCAAATTAAACTGGGTGATGCAGATGAAGAGCCTGAATTTAAAACAGGTTCTTGGGCTGCGATGCTGTTTTGTGGTGGTATTGGTGCAAGTATCCTTTACTGGGGTGCTATCGAGTGGGCATATTACTACCAAAGTCCACCATTCCAGTTAACACCAGGAAGTGAAGAAGCGGTTCGTTGGGCTGCCACTTACGGTGTATTCCACTGGGGTCCTGTTGCTTGGGCTATCTATCTTGTACCGGCTGTGCCAATCGCTTATTTCTTCTATGTTCGTAAGCAGCCTGTATTAAAAGTATCAGCAGCTCTAATGCCTGTTATCGGTGAAGCGCGTAGTTACGGTTGGACAGGTAAAATCATTGATGTGCTTTTCATCTTTGGTCTACTTGGTGGTGGTGCAACGACGCTAGGTCTAGCTGCTCCTCTTATTACTGAAGGTGCAAACTACCTGTTCGGCACACCGAAAAATACTGAAACTCAAATTTTTGTTCTACTTATCTGTACAGCAATTTTCGGTTACTCAGCGTATGCGGGTATGGAAAAAGGCATTAAGATCCTAAGTAATATTAACTTCTGGGGTGCGTTAGGTTTACTGGCGTTCATCTTGGCTGTTGGTCCTACTATCTTCATGCTGGAAACAGGTTTAGATTCACTAGGTCGTATGCTATCTAACTTCTTCGTGATGGCAACATGGGCAGAACCATTCGGTGGTTACGGTTCATTTGAAGACACGCACTTCCCACAAGATTGGACAATCTTCTACTGGGCATGGTGGTTAGTGTTTGCACCAAGTATGGGTCTGTTTATCGCACGTATCTCTCGTGGTCGTACGATCAAGCAAATGGTTTCAGGCTCGATCTTCTTTGGTTCAATGGGCTGTTTCCTATTCTTCATGGTACTAGGTAACTTTGGCTTATCGCTACAGCTATCTGGTCAGCTAGATGTAGTTACGATTCTAAATGCGGAAGGTGCAACAAAAGCAATCTTCTCTATTCTAGAGCAACTACCATTTAGTATTGTCGTGATTGCTGTGTTCACATTACTGTGTTTGATTTTTACAGCAACAACGTTTGACTCAATCTCATACATCTTGGCATCTGTTGTACAAAATGATGTCACAGAAGAGCCAATGCGTTGGAACCGTTTGTTCTGGGCTTTCGCAATGTCATTCATGCCATCGGTATTGATGTTCATGGGCGGCTTGGCAACACTGCAAACAGCGGCAATTGTTGGTGGTCTACCACTGCTATTCATCACTGTAATGTTAATGATTTCAGCGGTTAAAGCGGCTTCACTAGACTTAAGTCACCAAGAAGGTTACGAAGATCCAGTGATTAACATTGAAGATTTACCAGATGTTGATCCATGGTCAAAAGAAGGTATGGCGCTAGCGAAGTTTGAACAACTAAAAGATGTGGCAATTGAAGCTGCAGATGCTGAGCGTGATGCACTGAATGCTATCTGGAAGATCAAGAAGCAAATTCGTGCAGAGGCATTAGCGCGTGGTGATAGTGGTGCTGATGTAGGTGAAGTACCGGCTGAGTTAGCGGAAGAGTTACATCGCTTAACAACAGAAGCGATGGCGGCGAAAGAAACTAAACTTGAAGCCTCTGAGCAAGCACAAGAAGCGCGTATCGTTTTCAACGAAATAATGAAAGAAAAAGAGCAAGCTGCAATGACAGAAGCAACAGCTTCTTAATCATAGCTAAAGCATTAAAAAGCGATCCCAATGGGATCGCTTTTTGTTTTTTGCCAGTTAATGAATTATTGCAGTTAGCAAGAGCTGAGACTTACTAATTGATCACTTAAGTAGATATTTCTGACGCAATAAAACAGTGGTTGCAACAGAAGTACGGGATCACTCCTTAAATTGCCATTAAATTATTAATTACTACGTATTTTATATTTCCTATTAGTTAGTCTTAAGCGATAGCTGTGAAATCATGGAGAAATAAAATGACACGTCGTGTTTATGTTTTGGCGCAATTTAAGCCTAAAGCGGGTAAGGAAGCGGAATTATTTGAGGTGTTGAAAGCGTTAGAGCTAGATTCATACCGTGAAGAAGGGTGTATTCAGTACACCTTAACACGTCAAATTGACCATCCAAGTGCAACACGTAATGACTATCCGATTGTATTTAATGAAATTTGGCAAGATGCCGAATCATGGTTAGCCCATGGTCGCCGTAAACAAATTCAACATTTCTTTAATAGCCATGTAAAAGATCCAGCTGGCTTGGTCGAAGATGCGATTGTGACAGCTTATAGTGATGAGGGTTATCACTACGATGCTCCTTGTTTTGATATATAACCAGTAGTGTGCAGTTAGTTACTGCTTAGTGTATAACGACTTAATACTCGAAACGGATACCCTAGTAATAATGACCAATTGCTAGGGTATTTTTTATGAATGTAAAGCAGTGATAGCCATTGATAGGGAGCACTAACTCATGCGAAAAATGGATAAAAAACGTGATAATACAATTGTTGCGGCATTAACTCAGGTTTGTCATGTTGCGCAAGATGAAGGCAATGGCTTTCAATGGTTAACCCATAGTGTGAATTATCAAAATTTCCCTGATAGTTTAACCGTGGTGTGTGTTTATGATGAGTTGCCAACGGAAAGCGTCAAAATAGCGATGTGCCATTTGATCCAAGACTCATTAATGAAACAGGCGATTCCACTGCTAAACCCGGCTCGACAAATTCAATTTAAGCAACAAACGTCAAAATAATCCTCGTGTGAAATATATTCAGCGACAGTGCTGTTTTAGCATTGATAGTTGAAAGATTATTTGCGTCAGAAATTTGGCTCTGGTTACAACTCTTATGTAACAGCGTCTGCCTCTCTTGTGATTATGTCTTACCACTAGTGTTATTTACCTAAATATAACGGGTGAGGTTGCGGTGTGAAAATGTGCTCGCAATACTGCAAACGTATATTTTCGATAAAATAGAGCAAGTTGTCATGTTTTAGGGGCTATTTTCTGGCTTTCTATCATCATAGTGATGCTCATTATTTTATCTTCTTGTCCACTATTGAAATCAAGGATGATAAAAATGCTGAGATCTAACCCAGCAAAAAAAGTCGCTTTTCTGACGTTATTATCTGCATCTATGGGCTTATTTACTGCCAATGTAGCAGCACAAGAGCAGCCCTTTGAATTAGGTGTAACAACGGTTAGTAATGGTGATGTGGTGTCCTATCAAGGTGAGTGTTTTAAAGCCAAAAATAGTCCGGGTACATGGGAAACACCCAAATCTGGTTCATGGTTTTGGGAGCAAGTCACTTGTTCGAATGATACGGTTGAGCCGCCTGTTGAACCTGAACCACCCGTTGTAGAGCCAGAGCCTCCGGTAACAGAGCCTGAGCCACCAACAACAGAGATTCCATCAGATGTTACTCCATTTGTATTAGGTGAGACTCGTGTTGCTAATGGTGATGTCGTGTCGTATCAACAACAGTGCTATGTCGCTCAAAATAACCCTGGGGTTTGGGAAGCGCCTAAAGCGGGCTCTTGGTTCTGGGAGCCAACAAGTTGTGGCAGTACAGGTGAGCCACCACTGACATGTACCTTGCCTGAAGTCTTAATTGATAATCAATGTGTGATCCCACCAGTAGAATGTCCTGATGGTAGCAGCGCAGCAACAGCAGCAGAGTGTCCAGTTATTCCTCCAGTGACTTGTCCTGATGGCACTACAGCCGACTCCATTGAGCTATGCCCGCCAGCGAAAGTTGTCTGTGATGATGGCTCTGTTGTTGATGACATTGCGCAGTGTCCTGTAGCCCCTGTGACGTGCCCTGATGGTTCAACTTCAAATAGTGCTGCTGACTGTCCTGTGACGGAAGTGCCAACCTCAATGACTGTCACTTCGGATGGCAAAGGCGGTTATTTGATCCCTCGAGCTGAATTTGTGGCGATTGAGAAAAGTCTAACTAGCGGTGAATTATTTGATCTTGTACGTTCAGATACCGTGACATTAGATAATGCTTCTGTTGAAGCTGTTCTACCATTACGTGCCGCGAACCCTGACAACGTCAAACGTGCAGAATCGATTGTCGATGAAGCGTTATGGGAGTTCTTATTCCCAATTCGTAATCCTGCTTATACTTATAATCGTTTCCTACAAGCGATTGCTAAGTTCCCAGCATTTTGTCGAACTTATACCGATGGGCGAGATTCATTAGCCATTTGTAAGCGTTCACTCGCGACGATGTTTGCCCACTTTGTACAAGAGACTGGTGCACACGCACCGAACTGGGAAGGCGCATTAGGCAACCCTGAATGGCGTCAAGGTCTGTACTATGTACGTGAAGTGTATAAGTCAGAAAGCGATACCACCGGTCCTTATAACAAGTGTACTGGATGGGCTGGTGAGCGTTGGCCTTGTGCGAACAAGAGCTATTTTGGTCGTGGTGCGAAACAGCTAAGTTGGAACTACAACTATGGTCCGTTCTCTGAAGCGATGTTTGGCGACAAAATGGTACTGTTGGAGAAACCCGAGCTGGTGGCTGATACATGGCTAAACCTAGCATCGGCTGTGTTCTTCTATGTCTATCCGCAGCCACCAAAACCAAGCATGTTACATGTGATTGATGGCACATGGCAGCCAAATGCGGCAGATAAAGCTAATGGCATTGAACATGGCTTTGGCTCAACCATTCAAATCATTAATGGTGCATTTGAATGTGGTAAAGGCTCAACAACCGCACAAGCCAAAGCACGTATTGCGTACTACAAAGAGATCACAAGCTACCTAAACCTTGATATTTCAGGCGAAAAACTCGATTGTGCTGACATGAAAGCCTTTGATACTGCAGGTGCTGGCGCACTAGAAGTGTACTGGGATAAAGATTGGGGTTGGGATGCTAAAACGCCTGGTAATCACAGTTTCAAATGTAAGTTAGTAGGTTATCAAACCGCTTACAGTGCATGGACTGCGGGTGACTATGAGCTATGTGTTGAAGATAACTTCAATGTACAAGCAACCGATGCTAACGGTGACATTATTCCTAAATAATAATCAGAGTTAGCTGATAGAACAAAGCCCACAACAGAATCTGTTGTGGGCTTTTTAAATCTGACTGTTACTACACGCGTTTGTTGTTTATAACCAGCCTTTACGTTTGAAGTAAAGGTAAGGCGCAAGAGCTGCCAATACCATCAATAGTAAGGCATAGGGATAACCCAACTCCCAGTGCAACTCTGGCATGAACTTAAAGTTCATCCCGTAGCTTGATGCCACCAATGTTGGCGGTAGAAATACCACTGATACCACAGAGAAGATCTTGATAATACGGTTCTGCTCGATATTGATAAAACCCATTGCCGCATCCATTAAGAAGTTCACTTTTTGGAATAAGGATTCGTTGTGTGGCAGGAGTGATTCAATATCACGTAGCACTTCACGGGCTTGTTCTAATTCATTTGCAGGTAAGCGAGCTTTACGAACTAAGAAGCTTAACGCACGTTGGGTATCCATTAAACATAAACGGATTTTCCAGCCAGCATCTTCTTGTTCGGCTAAATTAGCTAAGGCTTTGTCAAAATGTTCGCCTGGTTTTCCACCTAAAATGACCTTGCCGATAGCTTCTAAATCGCTGTAAATGTCTTCAATAACATCTGCAAGTTGCTCGATTTTGGTTTCAAATAAATCAAGTAACAACTCATACGCGCTGCCTTGTTGTAAACGCTGAGTGCGGGCGCGCATACGGTACAAACGAAACGCAGGTAATTCACGTTCACGTAGGGTAAATAGGCGCCCGTCACGAATGGTAAAGGCGACAGTAGCGTTGCTAACGTAATCTTCAATATCTTCATAATAGAAGAAAGAGTGAATGTGCAAGCCATCTTCATCTTCGAAAAAACGCGCACTGGCCTCAATGTCTTCTAGTTCAGGACGAGTCGCAAGGCCTTGTCCGAGTTCTTGTTGAACGCGCTCTCGTTCTTCTTCATTGGGTTCGATAAGATCAACCCATATGGCTGATGAAATAGGATCGTGATCTTCCAAGTCCAAACGTTGTAAACGGTAGTCGTTTAATTTATATGCGTTCAGCATGTCTCATATCTCCACTAGTGGTGACGATACCAACAACACTTTTCAACACAATTTGAAGCTAGATAAATGCGCTTCTACCAATACAAAACTGGAATAATAAGATTTAAACAGGAGCAACAAGCAGAAGGAGAAATGCATGCTGGCAGTTAAACACTGTCAACGCACATGCATAAGCAGGGGAGGACAGATTAACGGGGAAAAATCTCATTCCAGTATCGACTGGGAGTGTTCAAAGCGGTGTCCTCTCAAATAATGGTGGGCGCATGTTACGCCTGACAGAGCAAGACTTCAACTTACGGTATTGCAACATTAGATTTGCCCATTAAGTATTATAACAAAGACTTATTCATGTCTGATTAAGGCGAATTGATAGTTAAATTTTCGGCTTATGGATCAAATTATAATGAGGATTTGTTATTTAGCCTGCTTAATTGCTTCATCAACTTATCCTTTTATTTCTCTGTTTTTAATTAAAACCAACATTGTTGCTAAATATGTTTATCTTGTTGCATATTGTTGTGATGGGCAGTATTTAAATTTACTCACACAATAGGCATAGAATATTGT
>NZ_SSMG01000394.1 GCF_009873615.1 Photobacterium lucens | reverse complement strand
GTCTTATATATATATGTTTCTTATCTAAAAAAGTAATAATTATCCCTATGTTTATATCAACTCTAATTCTAACGTTACCACAAATATTTCCAGAAACTGCAGCAAGGTATAATATTATTATCCCATTTTTAATATTTGTATATTTTTTTTGGTTAAGCAAAGATGAAATTTATGAATAGTGTTAGTGTTGTTATTCCTGTTTATAATGGGGAGTTCGTTGTTAAAAATGCTATAAATAGTGCTTTAGCACAAGAAGAAGTTTTAGAGGTGATATGTATTAATGATGGCTCTACTGATAAATCATTAGCAGTATTAGATAGTATCAATAACCCTAGAGTTAAGGTATTTTCTATCAAAAACTCTGGAGCCTCATATGCTAGAAATTTTGGTGCAATGAAAGCTAAGTCTAATTATATAGCATTTTTAGATGCTGATGATTATTATCTTCAAAACCGATTTTGTAAACAATTACCAATTATGGTAGATAATAAGAAAAAACTATCAATATCATCAGTACTAGTA
>NZ_SSMG01000393.1 GCF_009873615.1 Photobacterium lucens | reverse complement strand
GATTTCTAATTCAATAGCAATACCTTTGTGTCCAGAAGCGTAATGTGACCACAGTAAGAAATTATCTAGTGCGCTTGATAATGCACAAATTCGCCATTCGTTTCTTCTAATATTTACTTTTTCATCAAATCCATTGCCAAAACGAGAGTAGTAACGCCCTTCTAAAGGATCATTCAAA
The DNA here is from genome assembly GCF_009873615.1 of Photobacterium lucens. Classification (GTDB taxonomy): domain Bacteria; phylum Pseudomonadota; class Gammaproteobacteria; order Enterobacterales; family Vibrionaceae; genus Photobacterium; species Photobacterium lucens. Next base: position 974 of record NZ_SSMG01000393.1, on the reverse strand, counting down.
GAATCCCACCTAGAGCACCATACTCGCATATTTAAAATAATATCTAGTGATAACCAAAGATCATCTATTGCACGGTATTTATATAAAAGCATGATACCTCGAAGAAACTTAACGCTGCTATAATTGATAATGTACCACTACAGTTATGCCTATATATCACTGAGCTCTCGCCTCATTTGCATCAATAACTCATTTGACTGTTCTTCTATTTTTGAAGCTAAATCACCTGAATGTTTTTGAAATAATGCAGTTTTTTCATGTTGTTGCAATAAAACTATATCAGTAAAATTTGCCATATATGTGTTTGCGCAGTCCATAGATTCTTGAGTGAGACTTTCCAAAATTTCGAAAGTTTGGAGCATTTCATCTGTTGCGATTAGCTTTAAACGATTCGACTCTCTTTTTAGCTTCAATACGTCCTGCACTCCCTCTTGCATCAAAACTGACACTTGAGAGCTTAACCAACCAACAACCTGTCTTTCTTGCTCTTTGTCTCCTGATTGAGTAGCTATGAGATAGTTTTGAAGGTACTCATCAAAGATTGGTTGCATACGCTTAGGCATTTCTATCTGGTTTTTCTTTCCGAAACTATCTAAGTCCGCAACATACTTAGCATATTCACTCGCCTTTAAATCAAATATTTTTAAGCGTCTATCCGCTCGATAACGGAGATCCTGTTCTAATTGCTTTAAGTTTCTATCGTGTCTTTGCTTGTTAAAATATACAAACAATCCCCATAGAATGTTTATTAGAGCGAATACCCATGCATAATATTCGGGATTTTCTTGTATTAACTCATAGATTGACTGCATTTTTTTCCTATAGGCATAAGCTTATTAGTAAGCATTCTCACTTTTACGCAAAACAATGCCTCTGAACCCTACAATCATAATCAATTTAATTCATAAAGATCATGAGCTTGATTGCATTATTTTGTTTCAAAGTGTTTATTTGAGATGTAGAAAGTAAGAAAT
>NZ_SSMG01000392.1 GCF_009873615.1 Photobacterium lucens | reverse complement strand
CAAATACGTTATTTGTTTTACTATTTTACAATAAATATAAATAGATTATTGTTTATTTTTTTGATTGATAATATGTAAGAGAATTAAGTAAAGTTTGATAACTATCACATTCATTTATTTGTGAACTTATTCAAACAAATAAAAAAGCGCGTAATACGCGCTTTTGATTAATCAATAGAGATTATAAATAGAATGATGATTATAAGCTTTCCTTGCTATAATCAATATTCTTAGTACATTTTTTTTCTTTCAGAATAATATAAAACGCACCCACAATGAACGCTAATACTAAAGCGGTATCCATGACTCACCTATGTTAAAAATAATGATTTTTACAATGGCTAAAAATTAACTCTTAAAATGCAAAGATAATTTTTAG
>NZ_SSMG01000040.1 GCF_009873615.1 Photobacterium lucens | reverse complement strand
CTAAATAAGATTGCCATCAAATATTATTATTTTTTTTAGGTATTCTCAAAATATACATCTATTCTATTATTATATTTATTTGTACTGCCTGAGTTTTATTTATTAGTAAAGAAAGAGGTATATAAATAATTAAATATTAATTTTAATGTAATTAATAACTTAGAAGGTTGCTTATTTTATGAGTTCTGCCAGCAATAAAATGGGGTTAATGGGATTAACAACCATTGTTACTGTTAATATGATGGGGTCAGGGATAATATTATTACCGTCGAGTCTTGCTGCAACCGGTGGGATTGCTTTATTAGCTTGGGTAATTACAGCGTTGGGTGCACTAGCCATTGCCTATGCTTTTGCTAAGTGTGGTATGTATTGTACTGATGATGGGGGGATGTCAGCTTATTCAGAAAAAGCACACGGTAAATCCAGTTTCTTTATTGCTTCTTATACCTACTATGTGTGTTTAGTTATCAGTGCGGTTGCGATTGCCGTGTCTTGTGTTGGGTATCTGGAATACTTCATTCCTTGGTTGAAAGAGACCCCAATTCATACTTTCGTTGGCGTTATTTCTATTCTTATTATTACCATGTTTGCCAACGTTAGAGGGGCTAAAATTACCGGCCGAATTTCAACCGTAACCGTATGGGGTATTATTATTCCTGTATTGGGTTTATCCATTATTGGTTGGTTCTGGTTTGATCCTAAAATCTTTGCTGAAGCTTGGAACCCACATAATGTCTCGATTGGTAGTGCAGTTTATGCGGGGATGGCACTTACGTTATGGGCTTTCCTTGGTATCGAGTCTGCCGGTGCTAACTCGGGAACCGTTGAAAATCCAGAGCGTAACGTACCACTTGCTTGTATGTTGGCGACTATTTTTTCTGCTGCAACCTATATTGCCTCAACCACGGTTATTCAAGGCATCATTCCAAACGATATTCTTGCTAAATCTGATTCTCCTTTCGGTCTGGTATTTGCTCAAATGTTTACGCCTTTCGTGGGGGAAATTATTACCGCAATGGCAATCATGGCATGTGTTGGCTCTTTATTAGGGTGGCAGTTTACGAATGCTCAGGTGTCGAAAGTTGCTGCAGATATGCGTTTATTCCCCAAAATCTTTTCAGATGTAAATAAGCATGATGCACCGTTTAAAGGCATGATGATTATGCTAGCTTTAGAATTATTGCTAGCAGTGATGACGATCTCTCCAACCTTATTAAAACAATTTAACGTCTTGGTTAATTTAGCCGTATTTATCAATATGGTGCCTTATATTCTGTCACTTACTGCTCTTGGCATAATTATGAAGCAGGCTAATGTGGGGCAGAAAGAATATAACACGGGCATATTAGTCGGCTCTGTCGCTGTTATTTATAGTATTTATGGTGCTTATTCTACGGGTGAAGAAGCCGTCTTCTACGGCACTGTTATTACCTTATTTGGTTATTTCTTCTATGGCTTTATTGCTAGTCGAGATGCAACGCCTAATAAAACGTAATTCTTATTTTTAATCGTCAATAGTCATTGTCTATCGTTATAAACCTTAAATATAACAGGATATTTATATGCTTAATTACGGGAAACATAAGAGAGTTTTAGTATTTGATAACTCTCAGCAAACTGGGGTGATTGCGAATGCGATTGATCGTTTAATTGAAGAATTTAAAAAAGAGTCGATCAATGTGCTAACAGCATCATCTTATGATGATTGTTACTCTATTTTAAATGTAAACCTTGCTATCGACTGTTTAATGTTGACATCAAGTATGACGGGGCAGCAACAAGAAGAGAACGATATGTTCTTCTCTTTGATTGATAAATTAAATCAACGCCAAGAAGGGGTGCCAGTTTTCCTATTGGCAGAGAGAAAGAAAGTGACTCTCTGTGTTAATCGCGAATTAATGTCACAGGTTGATGAGTTTGCGTGGATTTTAGAAGACACTTCAGATTTTATTGCCGGACGTGCGATAGCAGCGATGGATCGCTACCGTGAGCAATTATTACCACCACTCGCTTCTGCGATGATGAAATACGACGATATCCATGAGTATTCATGGGCTGCGCCCGGTCACCAAGGTGGTGTAGGGTTTAGGAAAACACCAGCGGGGCAACGTTTCTATAACTATTACGGTGAAGGGCTATTTCGCTCAGATATGGGTATTGAACGTGGCTCATTAGGTTCATTGCTCGATCACACTGGCGCTTTTGGTGAAAGTGAAGATTATGCAGCAAAAGTGTTTGGTGCTGATAAGTCTTACTCATTAGTGACAGGGACATCCGGTGCGAACCGTACCATCATGCAGATTTGTATGAGAGAGAATACTCTCGCAATTTGTGACCGAAATTGTCATAAGTCTATTGAGCAGGGGTTAATGTTAACTGGGGCATTACCTGTTTATATGGTACCGACACGTAACCGTTACGGTATTATCGGGCCAATTTACCCTGATCAAATGTCACCAGAAGGGTTAAAAAAAGCTGCTGAAAGTAGCGAACTCACAAAAGCAAAAGCCGGTACTCAAGCAACGTATGCCGTAGTCACTAACTGTACCTATGATGGTTTATGTTATAACGCTAAACGTGCACAAGATATTTTAGCGGAAAGCAGTAACCGTATTCACTTTGATGAAGCGTGGTATGGTTATGCGCGTTTTAATCCGATTTATACCGATCACTTTGCGATGCGTGGTGAACCTGTTGAAGATCCGGATGCACCGACAGTATTTGCAACACACTCTACCCACAAATTACTGAATGCGCTCTCTCAAGCCTCTTGGATCCATATCCGTTACGGTAAAGATCATATTAACTTTGAGCGTTTCAACCAGTCTTACATGATGCATGCAACCACTTCTCCTCTGTATGCGATCAGCGCATCGAATGATATTGCGGTATCGCAAATGGATGGTGGACGTGGACATTCATTAACACAAGAAGTGATCAAAGAAGCAGTAGACTATCGTCAAGCAATGGGGCGTTTATACCGTGAATTTGCAGCCGATGGTGATTGGTTCTTTAAACCTTGGAACGCAGAAACCATTACTGATCCTGAAACCGGTAAAGTCTATGACTTTGAAGATGCACCTGCTGAGCTAGTTGCGACTAACCAAGACTTTTGGGTAATGAGGCCGGGTGATAAATGGCATGGCTTTGATGATATCCCAGCCGACTGGTGTATGCTCGATCCAATTAAAGTGAGTATTCTCGCACCGGGTATGGGGGATGATGGTAAGTTGCTGGATAGCGGTGTACCGGCCGCACTTGTCACACAATATTTAACCCGTTTTGGTATTGTCCCAACACGAACAACAGATTTCCAAGTGATGTTCTTATTTTCCATGGGGATCACCAAAGGTAAGTGGGCAACCTTGGTTAACACTTTACTGAGCTTTAAAACGCATTACGACAACAATACGCCATTGAAAAATGCGTTACCTGATTTAGTAGCAGCGCATCCTGATGTGTATGGACATTTAGGTCTTAAAGATCTGGGTGATAAGATGTTTGGTTATTTGAAGCAACATACGCCATCAGAAATGCTCAATGCGGCTTATTCAACATTACCGAAAGCGGATATTACACCTCGTGCCGCATTTGAAGCGATCGTTGATGATAATGTTGAAATGGTACCATCTCATAAACTGCAAGGTCGTGTGGCAGCGAATGCGGTGATTCCATACCCACCAGGTATTCCAATGTTAATGTCAGGGGAAAACTTTGGTGATGATAGTAGCCCGCAAATTGGTTATTTACATAGCTTAGAAGTGTGGGATAAAGAATTCCCAGGTTTTGAACATGAAACCGAAGGGACAGAAGTTGAAGATGGTGTTTACCACGTAATGTGTGTGAAGAAACCTTAGAACAAAGGTTAAACCAAATAAAGAAAAGGTAGCTCAGTATTATTGAGCTACCTTTTTTATTGGTTCGCTGACAGTGGCAAGTTGATAGTCAAATTCGATCTCAACATTACTTTTAGGCACAGAGCGACAAGTAAGGATTTCATTTGGCGCAATAAAAGCAAGGGCATCTTGTTGGTCAACGGCACCTTGTTTTAACTTACAGCGACAAGCACCGCACATACCATTACGGCATTGATATTCAGGTTGAACACCTGCTTGTTCTAGCTGTTTGAGCAGAGGCTCATGGTTATTACCATGAACCTCCACATCATTAACCTTAATGGTTAATTGACTCATAGTTCGAAGTCACCAAGATCGTCAGCACTTACATCGTTATCGATTTGACCAACAAGGTATGAACTGATCTCTGCTTCTTGAGGAGCAACCTGTACGTTATCAGAAGATAACCAAGAGTTGATCCAAGGGATTGGGTTTTGCGTTGCACCTTCGTAAGCAGGGCGTAGACCTACTGCAGACATACGTAGGTTAGTGATGTATTCAACATACTGACACAAGATCTGCTTATTCAAGCCAATCATAGAGCCATCTTTAAATAGGTAATCCGCCCAGTCTTTCTCTTGCTCTGCGGCTGATTTAAAGATGTTGAAACACTCTTGCTCGCATTCTGCTGCAATCTCAGCCATTTCAGGATCGTCTTGACCTGTACGTAGTAGATTCAGAATATGCTGAGTACCAGTTAAGTGCAGTGCTTCATCACGTGCGATCAGTTTAATGATTTTCGCATTACCTTCCATCAGTTCACGTTCCGCGAAAGCAAATGAACAAGCAAAGCTCACGTAGAAACGGATTGCTTCTAGTGCGTTAACTGACATTAAGCAAAGGTAGAGCTTTTTCTTTAGCTCACGTAGGCTAACAGTAAATGGAACACCGTCAGCGGAGTGGTTACCTTCACCAAAACGGTGGTAATCATTCGTTGCTGCAATTAATGCATCGTAGTACTTAGAAATATCGCCAGCACGTTTAATGATATGTTCATTCTCGACGATATCGTCAAATACAACCGAAGGGTTATTAACGATATTGCGGATAATATGCGTATAAGAACGTGAGTGGATAGTTTCAGAGAACGACCAAGTTTCAATCCAAGTTTCTAGCTCAGGGATAGAAACGATAGGTAGCAACGCAACGTTAGGGCTACGACCTTGAATTGAATCAAGTAGCGTTTGGTATTTCAGGTTACTGATGAAAATGTGCTTTTCATGATCTGGCAGATTGTTGTAGTTAATGCGATCGCCAGACACATCGACTTCTTCTGGACGCCAGAAGAAAGAAAGTTGTTTTTCGATTAGCTTTTCGAAAATCTCAAATTTTTGTTGGTCGTAGCGAGCAACATTCACCGGCTGACCAAAGAACATTGGCTCTTTTAATTGATCATTGCGGGTTTGACAAAAAGTACTGTAAGCCATGATTTCCTCAAATCAAAGGGGAGCCATGAGGCTCCCATTTAATAATTAAATTTTACAACTGGTGCAATCGTCTGCAGCCATATCACCTTGACTATCTGAGGCACCGTCACGAGTGTTATGGTAGTAAAGTGTTTTCACACCTAGTTTGTAAGCATTTAGTAGATCTTTAAGTAGTAGCTTCATAGGAACTTTACCACCAGGCTGCTTGCTCGGATCATAATTAGTATTCGCCGAGATAGCTTGGTCGATAAATTTCTGCATGATACCCACAAGTTGTAGGTAACCGTCGTTACTACCGATATTCCATAGTAGCTCGTAGTTCTCTTTATACTTAGCGTACTCAGGAACAACTTGCTTGAGGATACCATCTTTTGATGCTTTTACAGAAACGAAACCACGTGGCGGCTCGATACCATTTGTCGCATTTGAAATTTGCGATGATGTCTCTGATGGCATTAACGCAGAAAGTGTTGAGTTACGTAGACCATGAGTTTTGATCTCTTCACGTAATGTTTCCCAATCGTAGCGTAGTTCTGCTGAGCAAATCTTATCGATATCTTGCTTATAAGTATCGATAGGTAGTACACCTTGAGCGTAAGTTGTTTCATAAAATGCAGGACAAGCACCTTGCTCTTTTGCCAAGTTCACAGAAGCTTTTAGCAAGTAGTATTGAATGGCTTCAAATGCTTCGTGTGTTAGGTTGTTTGCGCTACCGTCTGAGTAACGAACACCGTGTTTTGCTAAGTAGTAAGCAAAGTTGATCACACCAACACCTAGTGTACGACGGTTCATGGTTGAACGACGTGCAGCCGGTAGTGGGTAATCTTGGTAATCTAGTAGTGCATCTAGGGCACGAACCGTTAGTTCTGCTAGTTCTTCTAAATCATCAAGGCTATCGATAGCACCTAGGTTAAATGCAGATAGCGTACATAGTGCAATTTCACCGTTTTCATCTTCAACATTGTTCAGTGGCTTAGTCGGCAGTGCGATCTCAAGACACAGGTTAGATTGACGAATAGGCGCAACAGCCGGATCAAATGGGCTGTGTGTATTACAGTGGTCAACGTTTTGGATGTAAATACGGCCTGTTGACGCACGCTCTTGCATCAGTAGTGAGAATAAATCAATTGCCTTGATTGTTTCACGCTTGATGCTGCTATCTTGCTCATATTTTAGGTATAAACGCTCGAACTCTTCTTGATCTGCAAAGAATGCATCGTACATTCCTGGAACATCAGAAGGAGAGAACAGAGAAATGTTTTCGCCTTTGATCAAACGTGTGTACATCAGTTTGTTGATTTGAACACCGTAATCCATGTGACGAACACGGTTTTCCTCAACACCACGGTTGTTCTTAAGTACAAGTAGTGATTCTACTTCACGGTGCCAAATAGGGTAGAACAGAGTTGCTGCACCACCACGTACGCCACCTTGAGAACAACATTTTACAGCTGTTTGGAAGTACTTGTAAAAAGGGATACAACCCGTGTGGAATGCTTCACCACCACGGATTTCAGAGCCTAGCGCACGAATACGACCTGCGTTGATACCAATACCAGCACGTTGAGATACGTAACGTACAATTGAACTTGCTGTTGCGTTGATTGAATCAAGGCTATCGTCACATTCGATCAGTACACATGAACTGAACTGACGCGTTGGCGTACGAACACCTGACATAATTGGTGTTGGTAGTGAGATCTTAAATAATGACGCTGCATCGTAGAAACGCTTGATGTAATCAAGACGCGTTTCTTTTGGATACTTGTTAAATAGAGCTGCTGCGATCAGGATGTATAGGAACTGTGCACTTTCAAAAATTTCACCTGATACACGGTTTTGAACAAGGTATTTACCTTCAAGTTGTTTAACCGCTGCGTATGAGAAGTTCATATCACGCCAGTGATCGATAAAGGTATCCATCACTGCAAATTCTTCTTCTGTGTAATCTTCTAATAAGTGCTCGTCGTACTTACCTTTAGCAACAAGGTTTTTAACGTGCTCATATAGCTTTGGCGGCTCAAACTGACCATACGCTTTTTTACGTAGGTGGAAAATTGCCAAGCGTGCTGCAAGGTATTGGTAATCAGGGGTTTCTTCAGAGATTAAATCTGCTGCTGCTTTGATGATTGTTTCATGGATATCATCAGTGCGGATTCCATCGTAAAACTGGATGTGAGACTTTAATTCTACTTGAGACACAGAAACGTTTTCTAAACCTTCTGCTGCCCATTCAATCACGCGGTGGATTTTATCTAAATCGATATTTTCAGTACGACCGTCGCGCTTGGTAACTGTTAGTTGTTGAGTCATTTTTAGTTAGTTTCCCAGTTTTCCTTGCATATGAGCTTTTTTTGCAACTTTTATAACTAGATTAGCAAAGAATGTGATCTTTGATAAAAAATTCTTGGTAGACAAAAACACTATATGTTGGGGTGTGCTGTCAAAGTGGTTACAAGATAGTGGTGATTTCAGATTTTTGCAAGACGACATTTTTTGACCAGCTGTGGATAAGATGGGGATTTTTATAAAAAAGTCAGTGCCTACTTACGTAACTCACTAATGCCATCAATTAGATAGCAAATTGCAATATTTTAAGGTGATATTTTAGTGATAAAAAAAATATTTTTTTATTGAAATTTCGCAGTTTTAGGAGTTCATGATTTGTTGTGATTAATATCAATTAATCCAAAGTAACCCTTGATCTTACAGGAATTTTTTGAGTCATTATGTGCATAACATATTGGGGGGATGTTACTGGTATGTTTCGATGGGAGATGAAAAATTATGGGCTACAAAAGTTGCATTATTAGGCTTCAATACCTTGTTATCTATATTGAAGCCTAAATGGTGACTAATACTGGTTAATCTTGTTTTTGGGTATGAACAATGTAGTTCACGTCAACATTCTTACCTAAGCTGTAAGTATTTGTCAGAGGATTGTAGTGCAAACCAATTATATGGCGGTCTTCTAATGCGGTTTTATCAATCATAGCCATAAGCTCAGATGGACGAATAAACTTTTCATGATCATGTGTCCCTTTAGGGACTAAGCGCATCACATGCTCTGCACCTACAATCGCAAATAAGTAAGACTTAATATTACGGTTTAAGGTAGAGAAGAAAACATGCCCGCCAGGTTTTACCATTTTTGCACAAGCAGCAATGATAGACGCAGGATCAGGTACGTGCTCAAGCATTTCCATACAAGTGATCACATCGTAATAAGCTTGATGTTCTTCTGCATGTTCTTCAGCTGTTGATTGAATGTAATCGAGCTTTGTTCCTGTTTCTAAAGCATGTAAACGAGCAACGGTTAGGGGCTCTTTACCCATATCAAGGCCTGTAACTTCAGCACCTTCAATTGCCATACTTTCTGCCAGAATACCGCCACCACAGCCAACATCGAGCACTTTCTTGCCAAACAGACCATTAGCATGATCGATAACATAGTTAAGACGAAGCGGGTTGATTTGATGAAGAGGTTTGAATTCACCTTCAAGATCCCACCAACGTGAGGCCATATCTTCGAATTTACTGATTTCAGCAGGATCTACATTTAGTGGTTTGCTCATTACATTGATGCCATTTTCCTTAATTGATACCACGCATTATGCGAAATATTCGAAACGTTGCAAAGCAGTAATAAGCAGAGGGGGAGGATTGTTAAGGGAGAGAAATAGCCAAGGGATTAACATCGATTGGCTATCAGTTAGCGTGTGACATAAGTTTAATCATTAAAGTGAGTTAGTGTAGCAGGCAGCAATTCGGGACTAATCGTGCCACCAAAAAAAGTGAGTGTCGCAATAATTGCCATTAAAATGTATTTACCAACAATGATTGAAAGCCCTATCGTGTTGATTGCAGTACCCATGATCGTATCCTCATTAGTCCATGATGAAGATGTACAATCCCTATGTATCGAGTATTGTACGTTGTGAGTTGCATGTATCAGTGAAGCTTACAAACATATTTTGATAGAGAATACTATTGTAAAAATTGCGACAACTCTCAATTTGTGGATTCATTAACCAATTGCAATACGTGCAATTAATAATTAAGTTATCAGTCTAATTTTTACAAACCGTTACATATTCGGTAGGTTAGAATAGTTACATTATGGCTTGAGTTATTTTTCTAATAATGCGTAATTTATAAACAGATGCATATATTCTATTCACAGTTGTGACATCGTTTATCTCTGTTTTCTTTCATTTCCGCTAAATTACTCACAACATAAGTCGTGAAAGGTGTGCCTATTAAGGCTGTAATATGCTATATTCTTACGCCTTGCACGTATAAAAATACGACAGAAATTACCTGAGGGATATTGGCTCCATGAGCGATCTTGCAAAAGAGATCACGCCCATAAATATTGAAGAGGAGCTGAAAAGCTCTTATCTCGACTATGCGATGTCAGTAATCGTAGGTCGTGCTCTTCCTGATGTGCGTGATGGCCTTAAGCCAGTACACCGCCGCGTTTTATTCGCGATGAATGTACTAGGCAATGACTGGAATAAAGCATATAAAAAATCTGCCCGTGTGGTAGGTGATGTGATTGGTAAATATCACCCACATGGTGATAGCGCTGTGTACGACACTATCGTACGTATGGCTCAACCATTCTCGTTGCGCTACATGCTCGTAGATGGTCAAGGTAACTTTGGTTCAATCGACGGCGACTCTGCAGCTGCGATGCGTTATACCGAAGTTCGTATGGCTAAAATCGCGCATGAGTTACTTGCTGATTTAGACAAAGAAACTGTGGATTATGTACCTAACTACGATGGTACAGAGCAAATTCCAGCAGTATTACCAACTAAGATCCCTAACTTACTAGTGAATGGTTCTTCTGGTATCGCTGTAGGTATGGCGACAAACATTCCACCTCATAATTTAGGCGAAGTTATCGACGGTTGTTTGGCTTACATCAATGATGAAGACATCACTATCGATCAGCTAATGGAATACATTCCAGGTCCTGATTTCCCGACAGCTGCGATGATCAGCGGTCGTAAAGGGATTGTTGACGCTTATAAAACTGGCCGCGGTAAAGTTTACATGCGTGCTAAAGCGGAAATTGAAGCGGATAAGAATGGTAAAGAAACCATTGTTGTTCACGAAATCCCGTACCAAGTTAACAAGGCTCGCTTAATCGAGAAGATTGCTGAGCTCGTTAAAGATAAGAAAGTTGAAGGCATCAGTGCACTACGTGACGAATCTGATAAAGATGGTATGCGTATTGTTATCGAATGTAAGCGTGATGCTGTGGGTGAAGTGGTACTAAACAACCTTTACGCACAGACTCAGCTACAAACCACATTCGGCATTAACATGGTTGCACTAGATAATGGTCAGCCAAAGATCTTTAACCTTAAAGAGATGCTTAAGTGCTTCGTTAACCACCGTCGTGAAGTGGTGACTCGTCGTACAATTTACGAATTACGTAAAGCGCGTGATCGTGCTCATATCCTTGAAGGTCTTGCATTAGCGCTGGCTAACATTGATGAAATCATTGAGCTGATCCGCCGTGCTCCAACCCCTGCAGAAGCGAAAGCTGGCTTAATTGCACGTGGTTGGGATCTAGGTAACGTAGCTGCAATGCTTGAGCGTGCAGGTACAGATGCGGCACGTCCAGAATGGCTAGAAGCACAGTTTGGTATTCGTGATAACCAGTACTACCTAACAGAGCAACAAGCGCAAGCGATTCTTGATCTACGTCTGCACAAGCTAACTGGCCTTGAGCACGAAAAGATCCTTGAAGAATACAAAGCACTACTTGATGAAATCGCAGAACTAATGCACATCCTTTCAAGCTCAGAGCGCTTGATGGAAGTGATCCGCGAAGAACTAGAGTTAGTGAAAGAGCAGTTCAGCGATGCACGTCGTACTGAGATCACTGCGGCTAGCCACGACATCGATATGGAAGATCTGATCACCCAAGAAGATGTTGTAGTAACACTATCTCACGAAGGTTACGTTAAGTACCAAATTCTAAGCGACTACGAAGCACAGCGTCGTGGTGGTAAAGGTAAAGCAGCAACGCGCATGAAGGAAGAAGACTTCATTGAGCGTCTACTGGTTGCCAATACTCACGATACGATCCTATGTTTCTCTAGCCGTGGCCGTATGTACTGGTTGAAGGTATACCAATTACCATTAGCGAGCCGTACTGCACGTGGTAAGCCAATCGTAAATATTCTTCCACTTGAAGAAAATGAACGTATTACTGCGATTCTTCCTGTACGTGAATACGAAGCTGATAAGTTTGTATTTATGGCAACCGCTGACGGTACAGTGAAGAAGACACCGCTAACAGACTTTAGCCGTCCACGTAGCGCAGGTATCATTGCTGTTAACCTTCGTGATGAAGATACCCTAATTGGTGTTGATATCACTGATGGTCAGAATGACATCATGCTGTTCTCGAAAGCGGGTAAAGTAGTTCGCTTCTCTGAAGAACAAGTACGTGGCATGGGTCGTACAGCGGCAGGTGTTCGTGGTATTAAACTGGCTGAAAGCGATAAAGTGGTTTCACTTATTGTTCCTCACAACGAGGGTGATGTACTGACTGTAACTGAAAATGGTTACGGTAAACGTACCGAGCTTGCTGAGTACCCAGCGAAGAGCCGTGCAACACAGGGTGTTGTATCAATCAAAGTCTCTGAACGTAACGGTAGCGTTGTTGGCGCTGTTCAAGCGGAAGAAGGCGATGAGTTCATGATGATCACTAACGGCGGTACACTTGTACGTACTCGTGTTGCTGAAGTGAGTCGTGTTGGCCGTAATACACAAGGTGTTACATTGATCCGTACTGCTGATGACGAGCAAGTTGTTGGCCTACAGCGCATCGATGAGCCTGAAGATGAGTTGATTGAAGACGCTGAATTAGTAGATGGTGAGGCTGTTGAAAATACAGAGCAACCTGCTGCTGATACAGATTCAGACGAGTCAGCTGAGCAAGAGTAAGTCTTAAGCTCAATACTTCATAGATAAACAGCTACAGTTTCGACTGTAGCTGTTTTTTTATATATCGATAAAAGGATCAGGGGCTTAACCCTGTATATAGTCACGGATGAGTAATTCTAGATAATATTTTGTTTTTTCTTAAACGATCATTGAGTTGTATTTTTGTTTTTAACTAAGCCATTTTCAAACGCTATAACCATTCATAATTACCGCATATAACACTAAATGTGTCATAAGTACTGCTGCTATTTTTTTGTCTTGCTTAGATCAACAGGCTAGCAATTTATAATAAAAACTTTTAAGTTGATTAATAAAGGTGTAAAAACAACGCATTGCTGCCTATCTTGGTAGTGATATTTATCTTATGTGTTTTGTAATGCTAAAGACGTTATGTATTTGGCGTTGTTAGCTTTATAAAGCAATAGTTTTCATTCTATTTCCCCAAGCAGGAGCAAGTACACTATCATGGATAAGGTTTATAACTTTTGTGCCGGACCAGCAATGATCCCCGCTGATGTTCTCGCCAATGCTCAAAGTGAGCTTATTAATTGGAATGGTCTAGGTACTTCTGTTATGGAAGTGAGCCACCGTAGCAAAGAGTTTCTTGCTGTGGCTGCACAATCTGAGCAAGATTTACGAGATTTACTTGAGATTCCAGCTAACTACCATGTTCTGTTCTGTCATGGTGGTGCTCGTGCTCAGTTTGCTGCTGTTCCACTTAACTTATTAGGTAATGCTGAAACAGCTGATTATATGGATGGTGGCTTTTGGGCTCACAGTGCAATTGAAGAAGCTACAAAGTATTGCCAGCCAAATATTGTAGACATCACTTGCGAGAAAGAAGGGAAAAAAGCAGTACTTCCTGCCGAACAATGGCCTTTATCTGACAATGCTGCATTCGTTCATTTCTGTCCAAATGAAACCATTGATGGCATTGAAATTCGTGACCTACCACAAACAGATAAGCCAATTGTCGCTGATATGTCATCAACGATTTTGTCTCGTAAAATCGACGTTTCAAAATATGGTGTGATTTACGCTGGTGCGCAGAAAAATATTGGCCCAGCAGGCTTAACGATTGTGATTGTTCGTGACGATCTTCTTGGTCAAGCTAAATCAATTCTGCCGAGTATTTTAGATTACACGGTTTTAGTTGATAAAGAGTCAATGTTCAATACGCCACCAACGTTTGCATGGTATTTAGCGGGTGAAGTATTCAAATGGCTAAAAACTGTCGGCGGTGTCGAAGCCATGGAGCAACGTAATTTAGCGAAAGCAAAGTTACTTTATGATTTTATCGATCACTCTGACTTTTATGTAAATGAAGTACATGCTGATAACCGCTCCATCATGAATGTGCCATTCCAGTTAAAGAATTCAGAGCTTGATGCGTTATTCTTAGAACAAGCAGATGCCGCAGGTTTGAAAGCGCTGAAAGGTCACCGTGTTGTTGGTGGTATGCGAGCATCTATTTACAATGCGATGCCGTTAGAAGGTGTTCAAGCGTTAGTCGATTTTATGGCAAAATTCGAAAAAGAAAACGCTTAATTCAGCATTAAACACTTATTAATAAAGCTGTAACTG